>CAZRAK010000032.1:0-19860 GCA_964598135.1 uncultured Campylobacterales bacterium | reverse complement strand
AAGGGATTATGGTACAATTTCACGAAATAAAAATTATTTGGAGAAATTTATGTCTATAAACAGGGTAAAAAGGGCAATTGAAGATATAAAACAGGGTAAAATGGTCTTGATGGTAGATGATGAAGATAGGGAAAATGAGGGAGATTTAGTATATGCAGCTACTTTTTCAACACCAGAAAAAGTTAATTTTATGGCTTCGCATGCAAAAGGGTTGATATGTGTCGCTCTTTCCAAGAAGATTTCAGATAGACTTGACCTTGTTCCAATGGTAGCAAATAATAATTCCCAGCATGAGACGGCTTTTACTGTAACGGTTGACGCTGTAACTTGCACAACTGGAATTTCAGCATTTGAGAGAGATATGACTATTAAAGTACTTGCAGATGGTATGAGTAAATCTAATGATTTGGTTCGCCCTGGACATATATTTCCTTTAATAGCTAAAAAGGGTGGTACACTCATTAGAACAGGTCATACTGAGGGCTCTGTGGACCTTTGTAAGCTTGCTGGTTTAAATAGTGTTGCGGTTATTTGTGAGGTCATGAAAGATGATGGTACTATGGCTAGACGAGATGATTTGGATATCTTTTGTAGAGAGCATAATATAAATATGATATATATCTCAGATATCGTAGAGTATCGCTTAGAACATGAATCTTTGGTGAGAGAAGTTACATCACTAAACACTTCATTTTTAGGAGCTGATGTAAGAAGAGTTGATATGGTAGATCATGAAGGCAATCACCATACTGTGTATGAATTTGGGAAACTGAAAAAAACATCAATTGTAAAATTCCATAATATTCTTTGGGATGATGAGCTTTTTGCCAATAGTGTCAAATTTAATGGCATGATAAAAGCGATAGAATATCTAAAGAAAAATGGAGGAGTTTTAGTCTTTATAGGAACCGAAAACTCTTTTAGCAAGGAGATAAGAGAATTTGGTGTAGGAGCCCAGATACTTAGTAAGCTAGGTATAAAAAATATCAAATTAATCTCTTCGATTAAGGGATGTGAATTTATAGGATTAAGTGGATTTGGTTTAAAAATAGTGGAAAATATAGAGCTATAAATATGAAAATCCGAGTATATTATGATGATACCGATGCAGGAGGTATCGTCTATCATGCAAATTATTTAAAATACTGCGAGAGGGCTAGGAGCGAACTTTTTTTTGAGGCTGGTAAAACTCCAACAGTTGGAGGAGCACATTTTGTAGTAAAACATATAGAGGCCAATTTTTTAAAATCGGCAAAATTGGGTGATATAATAGAGGTGAAACATAATGTTTTAAAGTTAAAATTTACATCCTTAAAATTGCATCAATCTATTTGGCTAGATGATATTAAAATTTTTGATATTACTTCTATTTTAGTTTTTGCAAAAAATGGTAAACCTACAAAAATTAATGAAGATATGAGAGAATTTCTTACAACTCTTTATCTATAATTGATTTTATTTGATATCTTTGTGGGCTAACAATATCTGTTTTATAGATAACTTGTCCATCTTTTATCTCTTCTTTAAAGCTTCTTTTCGTTCCTGGTGAAAAGTATCTATTGTAAAGTAGATCAATGCCTAAAGATGTGGAGTAGTTAACCCAATCATATTTTATATCACTATTTAAAAGCTCACTTGCATTTAAAATTTGGTCATTTGTTTTCCCTATAGAGTTTGCTATTAGAAGAGATTTTCTATCAGCGTATTGCGTAAGTGTTAAAATCATAGGATTATAGTTTATTTGAGTTGAGAGAAGATTGTAAGGTTTTCTATTATACACTCTAAATTGAGATGCTAAAAGACTTGTTTTTACTAAGGGAAGATTCATAAAAACGGATGAATTATCTATTTTTTTGTTCCATTTTAGCATTTTTTTAAAATTCAGTCTGGAGCGATTCAAACTTTTTTTATAAACTACTATTTTTTGTGGAGAGTTTTCAACTTCTTGGTTTAGTTCGTTTGCAATACTGCTATTATCTGAAAATATAACGAGCCTATTTTTCGCATAAGTTAGCAATTTGTCTATTTGTTCTTTGTAGCTAATTCCGCCAAAAATTAGATTTGGAGTCCTGTTTGCTATCTTTGATGCATTTACAGTTGGTATGTAGATAGTAAAACCAGCAGAATTTTGTGCTACTATCCTTGCACCAACTTCTGTTAATGGTGCAATAATAAACCTATATCCATCCTTTTTTATTTTTTTTAGTGCTTGAGTTATTGACTCTTCACTTTCGTTGTTGCTATTATATATTTTTAGCTTAAAATTATATTTTCTATATATCAGATATGACAATACAGCATTTACGGTACTTATGGCATATCTTCTTATCGTTCTTTGTGGTACTAGCATGGCAATTTTTATATTTATCTCTTGGGGCTTTTTGGTTTTAAAAAGTTTGCTAAATTTTTCATAGGCACTTTGTATATCATCATACTGACTATGACTTTTATATACATCTAAAAATGAAAAAATCTTACCGTTTTCTAATAAATTATTTAAACAATCTCTATCGCACTCTTTGGTTTCAAGATTGATAAAAATATTTTGAGCTGGTGGTATTTGAGAGAGTATTTGAGTTTTAGAAAATAACAAACTCGCAAAAAGTGAAATAAACAGTAATCTTTTCATAATAATTTTTTAACCTTTAACATGTCAGCAAAAACATCTTTTTTAGCTGATGGATTTCTAAGCAAAAAGCTTGGATGATAAGTTGGTATAAGCTTGGCATCTCCAAATTCTAGCACTTCACCTCTTACTCTTGAAATTGGTAAATCATATTCACCTGTGAGATGATGATAACTAGTTGAGCCAAGCGCAACAATTATTTTAGGTTTAATAGAGCTTATCTGCTCTAAAAGATATGGCTTGCATGCCGTTACCTCTTCCATAGTAGGAACCCTGTTGTTTGAAGGTCTACATTTTATAATATTTGATATATATACATCTTCTCGTTTTAACTCTAAGACTTTTTCTATGATTTTAGTTAACAGCATTCCTGCTCTTCCTACAAATGGTCGCCCTGTTTCGTCTTCATTGGCTCCTGGGGCTTCTCCTATAAACATTAAAGAAGCATTTTTATTACCTTCACCAAAAACTACATTTTTTCTATTTTTTGATATAGTGCAGACATGGCAATTAAATACTCTATTTGTGAGGTCTTGAAAACTTCCTGATATATTGCGAGTTACCATGTTGACTGGTTTGTATTCTTTGAAATACTCAAACCCACAACAGCGATATTGATATAAAAGTTTTAATAATTTTGTTTTATCTATTGTAGTCATATAGAAATGATATCCAAGAGGGCGTTAAAAGATGATTAATGTTTGTGTTATAATATCAAAAATTTTAAAAAAGATATATAAATGCTAAATGAAATAGAAAAGTTATCCCAAAGAAGAGATTTGTTTCTAACTGGTGGTGGAGGTGTTGGCAAAAGCTATCTTGCCATGGAGATAGTAAAAAGTGCTAAGAAAAATGCTCAACAAGTCGTAGTTCTAGGAAGTACGGGCATAAGTGCTGTAAATATAAATGGTCAAACAATACATAGTTTTTTTGCATTTGGGATTTGTGGTTCACTAGATGAGCTCACAAAGCATGATAGATATGTAAAAAATAGACTTCTTGAGATAAAAAAGATACTTAGCAGGTGTGATTTATTGGTAATTGATGAGATAAGTATGGTTTCAGCCTCACTTCTTGATATGATTCAATACAGACTTAGATTGGCAAAATTTAAGGGAAGAATTATTTTTGTTGGGGATTTTTTTCAGCTTCCACCTGTCTTTAAAAGCAAAAATGGTGGCTTGATGAGTGAAAATGAGTATGCTTTTGAAAGTAGTGCTTGGGAGTTGATAAATCCCTTGGTAATAGAATTAACTAAAACAAAAAGAACAAAAGATGGTAAGTTTTTTGAGATATTAGATAAGATAAGATGGGCAAATATAGATAAAGATGTTATAGAGTACCTAAATGTTTTAAGAAGCAATATAGCTGATTGGAGTAAGGATGCGACGATACTGTTTGCTAGAAATAAAGAGGCAAATGAGATGAATTTGCTAAAACTTCAAGAGTTGAAAGGCGAGCCTATTTTGATTAAGGCAAAAGAGAAGCTACATGTAAAGAGTTTACATGAAAACAAGATTGTAAAATGGAAAAATTCTTTACCTATACCTTGTGATTTAAGCCTCAAAATTGGTGCTAAAGTGCTATTTTGTACAAACAAATGGGGAAAATATTATAATGGAGAGAGAGGAGTAATCAAAGAGATAGCAGATGATTTTATTTTGGTAGAAAAAGATAGTGGATATGTAAGGGTAGAGAGACAAGAGTATGTTTTGAATGAAAATATCGTTCTAAATAACACTATAGAAGAGAAACCACTCATTAGTATAGAGCAGTTTCCACTAAAGTTAGCTTATGCTATAACTATACATAAATCTCAAGGCATGAGCATAGACAGGCTTATCTGTAATATAGATAATATTTTTGAAAAAAGTCAATTTTATGTGGCAATTTCAAGGGCGATAAATCCCAAAAAACTGTCTTTACATCAAAGCTATGGAGATTTTGAGAGTTGGATAAGAAATATCATAAAAGTCTCTCCAAAGGTAATTGAATTTTATAAAAATTATGAAGTTTTAAAGATAGAAGAAAAAAAATAAAAAGGAAGTTCTATGTTAAAAAAAGTGATAATTAGTCTATTGTTTGTGTGTGTTAGTCTATTTTCCCAAATGCTAAATATCGATGATTTTAGCTCTGTTGTTTTTTCAAGAGCCACAGGTAAGCCAGTCACTATAAATCTAAGTCTTATGGTTGATGGAAGATATGTAGAAGATGAGAGTTATAAAATCATAGATGCTCTAAATGTTATAATAGGAAGTTTTTATTGGGAAGATTTGATAACTTCAAGAGGAAAAGAGAATTTTAAAACAGCTTTAAAAAACTATACTACAAAAAAATATAGCATAGATATAGATGATGTTTATATTCAAAAAATACAATCACAGCCATCCACACAAGAGATAATAGATGCACTTAAAAAAGATGGTCTTTGTATCAAATAAATTATGGATATCTCTAATTACTGAGTAACAATATCAAAGCCCTTTGGTATCTTTAATTCAAAAAGTGTATCATCTAAAACTATATTTTTCTCTATATTTTTAAAAACTATTTTAACTCTATTTTCTAGTTTGTCTTTATAATTTATGCTTGAAATTTCTCCATCTTTTATATTTATAAAATATTTTGTATTATCAAATGTTGTTTGATATTTATCATTTGATATTTTTTTTGCTTTTTTTATGATTTCTGTGATATTTGGACTATTTTTCAGGGTTGTCATGATTACTTGTTCTAACTCTGGTTCTAAAATCGCAACTTTTTTATCTTTAAAATAGACTTTTTTAACTATTGGGGTTTTATATATCCATAATGCTCTCTTTTGATTAGTTGCTAGAAAATTTCCTGTATATGTTATGGTACTATTTTCATCATTTGTGATAGTTTGTACAAAGTCACAACTTATTGTTCTAAAGTCCAAGACATTAGCGTAGATATTGACTAAAATTACAGATATTGTTAAAAAAAATTTCATAAATTTAACTCCTTTGGCATATTATAGTAAAGTTTTAGCAAATAGATAGTAAAAATATGATAAAATCCACTCTTTAATTAAGCAAAAGGTAGATTAATGTTTGTAAATGAAGTAGCAAAGAAGATTTTTGGAACACAAAATGATAGATTGGTCAAAGGATATCTAAAACGAGTTGAAGCGATAAATAAGCTAGAAGAGCATTATGAAAAGATGAGTGACGATGAACTTAAAAGTAGTTTTAATGATTTTAAAGAAGAGATAAAAAAGGAAATTAAAACACTAGATGAAGTATTAAATGATGTATTTGCAATTATTAGAGAAGTTAGTAAGAGAACTATTGGGCTAAGACATTTTGATGTGCAAATGGTTGGTGGATTAGTGCTTCATGAAGGAAATATCGCTGAGATGAAGACGGGTGAAGGTAAAACTTTGGTTGCCACTTTACCAGTTGTTTTAAATGCTATGAGTGGACGAGGTGTGCATGTTGTTACGGTGAATGATTATCTAGCAAATAGAGATGCTAAAGATATGCAACCAGTTTATAATTTCTTGGGTTTAAGTATAGGTATTGTAACTTCTGGGTTAGAAGATGATATAAAAAGAAAAGAACAGTATGCCAAAGATGTTACATATGGAACAAATAATGAGTATGGGTTTGATTACTTAAGAGACAATATGAGATATTCGCTTGAAGAGAAAGTTCAAAGAGAGCATAACTTTGTGATAGTTGATGAAGTTGACTCTATTTTAGTTGATGAAGCCAGAACTCCACTTATCATATCAGGCCCTACTAATAGAACTTTAGACGGGTATAAACAAGCTGACGAGATTGCAAAAAAACTAAAAAAAGAAGTTGATTTTACAGTTGATGAAAAAAATAGAACCATACTTATAACAGAAGAAGGAAATGAAAATGCAGAAAAACTTTTTGGTGTGGGCAATCTATACAGCTTAGATAATGCTGTTTTAGCTCACCACTTAGATCAAGCACTTAAATCTCATTATCTTTTTGAAAAAGATGTTGATTATGTTGTAAAAGAGGGCGAGATTATTATCGTTGATGAATTTACAGGAAGACTTAGTGAGGGAAGAAGATTTTCTGAGGGTCTTCATCAAGCACTCGAAGCAAAAGAGGGTGTTGAGATAAAAGAAGAGTCACAAACTTTAGCTGATATTACATTTCAAAACTATTTTAGACAGTATAATAAACTAGCAGGCATGACAGGAACTGCACAAACTGAAGCAACAGAGTTTGCACAAATATATAATCTAGAAGTTATCACAATTCCAACAAATTTACCTATGATAAGAGATGATAAAAATGACTTAATATTTAAAACTGAGAATGAGAAATTTAATGCAACTATAGATGAGATAGAAGCTTGCCATAAACGAGGTCAGCCAGTACTTGTTGGTACGGCGTCTATTGAAAAGAGTGAGGCTTTGAATTATCTGTTAAAAAAGAGAAATATTCCTCATACTGTTCTAAATGCTAAAAATCATACCAAAGAAGCTGAAATTATCAAAAATGCTGGTGAAAAAGGTGCTGTAACGATTGCTACAAATATGGCTGGTCGTGGTGTTGATATTAAAATCTCTCAAGAAATCAAGGATTTGGGTGGATTGTATATCATAGGCACAGAAAGACATGAAAGCAGAAGAATAGATAATCAATTAAGAGGTCGTTCAGGTCGACAAGGAGACCCAGGTAAAAGCCGATTTTATCTAAGTCTTGAAGATAATCTTCTTAGAATCTTTGGTAGTGACAGAATCAAGAATATTATGGTTAGACTAGGAATAGAAGAGGGCGAACATATAGAATCCAAGATGGTCACGAGAGCTGTCGAAAATGCTCAGAAAAAAGTCGAAAACATGAACTTTGAGTCAAGAAAACATTTGCTTGAGTATGATGATGTTGCAAATGAGCAAAGAAAAACTATATATAATTTCAGAAATAATCTTTTAGATAAAAACTATGATATAAGCTCAAAAATAGATGAAATAAGAAGAGAATTTGTAGAAAATTTGCTATTTAGAGCTGAGATATATGATAGTATGCAAAAAGATGACTTTAATATAGAAAAATTAGCTGCAATTACAAATGAAGAGTTGCAAGAGGATTTTAGAGTAGAGGATTTTAAAAATTTAGAATTAGATGCATTAAAAGATGCTCTTGAGGAGATTTTAAAAGCAAATTATGCCCAAAAAATGTCTGTTGTAGATGATGAACAAAGAAGAGAGATAGAGAGAATATTATATCTTCAAGTCTTAGATAATGCTTGGCGAGAACATCTTTATCAGATGGATATACTTAAAACTGGTATAGGACTTCGTGGATACAATCAAAAAGACCCACTAGTTGAGTATAAAAAAGAGAGTTACAATCTTTTTGTGGAGTTGGTTGAACAAATAAAGTTTGAAAGTTTTAAAACTCTTTATATAGTTCAACTCAAAGATGAAAATGAAGAAGAGCAAAAAAGGGCTATGGAAGAGATGGTGCGAAAGATGGAAGAAGAGGCTTCAAAAGGTATGACTTTGGAGCATAACAGCACCCTTGAGCCACAAAATAATGAGCCGATAATAGCAGAGAAAAAGATACCAAGAAATGCTCCTTGCCCTTGTGGAAGCGGGAAAAAATATAAAAACTGTTGTGGCAAGAGCGGACCTAAAAAAGGTATGTTAGCATAAAAACTTTAAGTGGTTATTTAGTAAAAAAGTATCTAAGATTAGATAAGTCTCAACCATTTATAACAGTTAGTGCATTTTTAGCCTTTTTGGGAGTATGTGTTGGAGTTATGGTTTTGATAGTTGCTATGGCTATCATGAACGGCTTTGATAAAGAGTTTGAAACAAAGCTTTTTACTATGAACTACCCCTTGAGTATCTACTCAAAAACATTTCAAAAAATAGATATGCAAGATTTGGAAAATATAAAGAAAAAATTTCCAAATCTAAAATATAGCCCATATATCTCATCTCAGGTAATAACAAAAAAAGGAAATAGATTAGAAGGTGGACTTCTTTTTGGTGTTGATTTTGCAAAAGAGATTCGCATTAATTCTGTTTTAAAAAAAGCCTTAAAAGATAAGAAAATTGGAAAATATGAGATAGTAGTAGGAAAAACGATAAGAGATAGAAATTTTTTAGAAAATGGTGATAAACTGACGCTTATCTTTACCACAAGTGATCCTACAGGATTTTCGCTTATTCCAAAAATGAAGAGATTTACATACAAAGGATATTTTGAATCGGGACTTATTGCTTACGATAAAGTTTATATGTATACAACCCTCCAATCAATAAGAAAAGTTTTAAGATACAACAACAATACATTTGATGGTATACATATTTACTCAAACTCTCCTTTTAAAGATATCCAAAAGATAAGAAAAATTTTGCCTGATAATTTAGGAATTATTGGTTGGTGGCAGATGAATGGCAACTTTTTTTCTGCTCTAAAATTAGAAAAAAGATCACTTTTTATAGTTTTAATGCTCATAATCTTGATAGCATCTTTAAATATTATAAGCTCTTTGCTTATGACTGTAATGAGTAGAAGAAAAGAGATAGCACTTCTTTTTTCACTAGGGGCTACAAAAAAAGAGATTAAAAATACTTTTTTTTATCTAGGCATGATTATAGGTGGCGGTGGAATTATAGCTGGTGTTATTTTAGGACTGTTTTCGATTTATATTTTAGGTTCATTTGATATCATATCTTTACCAGCAGATGTTTATGGAACTTCAAAACTACCACTTGATTTATCTTTGATAGATTTTTTACTGATATTAGTAGGGTCTATTTTTATAGTTTTATTTTCATCTTACTATCCATCTTACAAGGCTACTAAAATCAATGTTTTGGACACTTTGAGAAACGAATAAAGCTAAAGCAGGCTTGATATGCCTTCAAAATTGAAGTAATTATAACTATTTTTATGCTCATAGGTAAATTTTAATCCATGAGCTTTTACTATATTTTGGACAATATATAATCCCAAACCAAAACTTTTATGGGAAATCTTATCTTGCGTAAAAGGCTCCAAATAGTGGGAGAGTTCATACTGCATAGGATTTCCTTGAGATATAAAAGAGATTTTGTCAAAGCTAGTCTCTATGATAACTCTTTTGTCTATAGAGTATTTTATGCCATTGTCGATGATATTTTTAACAGCAGTTGTAAAAAGTTTAAAATCTACATTGATACTTAAATTTTTTTCAATTTGAAGAGTTATCTGTTCTTGAGATATCATAGATAAATCAATTGCTTCATCAAGTATATCGCTTAATTTGTAAGCTCTGATATTTTTTAAACCATCTCCTGAAGTTATCTGCTCTATCGAAGTAAATTCATTTATCAAAAGCTCTAATCTTTCAAAAACATTTATTAATCTTTGTTTTTGCTTGGAGTTATCAATCATTTCAACACTAATTCTACCTTTTGTAATAGGTGTTTTTAACTCATGCATAATATTTCTTAAAAACATTTGCCTTGATCGATTTAATTTATTGATTTGGTTGACTGCATTTTGAAATGAGTTTGATACTTGTGATATCTCATCTTCTCCATCTCTCGCACATGAGATATTTAAATCTCCTCTTGCAAATTTATCCATCTCTCTTTTTAATTTTCGCAAAGGTTTTATCCTTCTTATGGTTAATATATAATCAAGAATAATAATAAGTAAAACTAAACCAAATATACCCCTTATAGTATGATATCGGTAAGGTTGATAATCCTCATCTTTTAACAATAAAGTGGTATTTTCATGTTCAATTAATAGGTAGTTTCGTTTATTGTAAACCATGATAGCTGTTGATCCTATTTTGCCTGTAATTCTTTGTAAAACTTTTGCTCTTTCAATAATTTCTCTTTGTATTTTTTTATCTTTTATTTCATTCATATGATAACTTTTAACTTGATTTTCAAGTTGTTTTTCACTTATAAAATGATTGAGATGAAAAAGCGTAGCTCTTGCCACTATTGTATATTTATTATTCAATTTTTCAGTATAGTTTTTTTGATCATAATCCATAAGAAAGATAAATGCCGCAATGATACTTGATATTGAAATTATAAAAACAAAAGTTATACTGAAAAAGATAGATGATTTATTCATTGTAGCAGTTTGTATCCTATTCCTCTTACGGAGTGAATATATTTTGGATTTTTTGAATCCTCATTTAGTTTGTGTCTAATTCTTCCAATGATAACATCTATGCTTTTATTTGATGTATCTTCACCAATTGCATCAACATTATATATTAACTCTTCCCTAGAGACAACCCCACCAGATTTTTTTATAAGATATGCCAAAATTTCATACTCTGCGATAGTTAAATTTAGCTCATTTTCCATATAAGTTATACTCATTTTATCAATATTGAGTTCCAAATCTTTTTTTTCTATTTTTAATTCTTGTGCACTAAAATTTTGGTTATACCTTCTAAGCAAACTCATAATCCTCGCCCTTAGCTCTAGTGGGTTGTATGGCTTTGGTAGATAATCATCGGCTCCGTTTTCAAGAGCTGTTACTTTATCTGTTAAATCATGTCTAGCTGAAGAGATTATGATGGGGGTTGTATGTCTTTTTCTTATCTCCTTGCAAACTTCAAGTCCATCTAGCCCAGGAAGTGTCAAATCTAAAATAACCAAATCAAATTTTTCAGTGTCTAGGTATGAAATGCCGATATATGGCTCTTCAGCAGTCGTGGTTTGTATGTCAAATTGCTCTAAATATTCGCTCAAAATTTCTGCAAGTTCTAAATCATCTTCAATCATAAGAATCTTAATCATACAATACCCCCTGCATTTATTGTTGGGTAGCATTGTACCATAAGAGGGAATAATACCCTCTTATAAATTTTCTATTTGACTACAATATAGGTTATGTATCCACCTCTATTTATGTATATCATTTTTGCTTTATTCTTATTTTGTCTAAAAACTCTGTTTAAATCTTTGATTGAAGTTATAGATATATTTTGAACCTGAACAATGATATCACCTTTTAAAAATCCAATTTTTTGAGCTTGTGAATTTATTTTAACGCTAGTTACTAATACGCCTTTTATATTGGCTGGAATTTTGTAAAGTGATTTGATTTGATTTGTTAACTCAGTTAAGGATAAGCCTTTTATGTATACTTCGTTTTTATTGCCACCAAAACTTTGTACATTTCCCATATCTGACAATATAGCTTTTGTATTTTTTATCTCTTTGTTCCTTTCAAATTTAATTTGAATTGTTTTATTTGGAAGAATAGCGCCTACAATATTTTTAAGTTCATTTGCATTTTTTATTTTCTTATTATTGATTTCAATAATTAAGTCACCTCTTTTAAGACCAGCTTTGTTGGCAGAGGAGTTTTTTTCAACTTGTAGTATCAGTGCCCCACTATCATTTTTGTATAAACCTTTCATATTTGCTTTAAGATCAGTTATGGAAACTCCAAGATATCCTCTTTTTATCTTTCCATTGTTTATAAGATTTACAGCGATTGATTTGACCATGTTTGAGGGGATTGCAAAGCCTATACCATTATTTCCACCACTTCTTGAAATTATCGCACTATTTATTCCTATGAGCGCACCTCTGCTATCAACCAGAGCTCCACCAGAGTTTCCTGGATTTATAGAAGCATCAGTTTGTATAAAGTTTTCATATTGATTTAGTCCAATACTACTTTTATTTAGGGCTGAGATAATCCCTTGAGTGACTGATTCACCAACACCAAATGGATTTCCAATTGCAAAGACAATATCTCCTTCTAAAAGCTTAGAGGAGTCACCAAATTGTGCAACATGTAAGTTTTTTGCATCTATTTTTATAACAGCTAAATCAGTTTTTGGGTCTTGACCTATGATTTTGGCTTTATACTCTTTTTTACTGCCGTGAACCGTTACTGTTACGCTGTCTGCACCTTCTACCACATGGTTATTCGTAACAATGTATCCATCTTTAGATATGATTACACCAGAACCAAGAGAGTGAGCTAATCTGTTTTGGGGTTGCAATTTTGGTATTTTATTTCCAAAGAAATCCCTAAAAAAAGGATTATTTAGTAAATTTTGCATATTTGCATTTGTTCTTATATTTTTTGTACTAGATATATTGACAACACTTTTTTGCATACCTTTTATAGAACTGTTGTAGGACAATACTATATTTTTATTTGCAACTTCTTCCCTTTTTGGATTATTTGGCATTGTTTCGATATTTATATTTGCTAAAAGTAGGGATGCTCCCAATATAATAGGTAAAATAACTATTCTTTTCATTTTTATCTCCTTGTAAAATTATATTGTCAATTATAAAAGATAAAATTAAACATTAAATTAATAAATATTTAATAAGAGCATATACTCAACCTTGATTGACATAGACTAAAGTTTTATGGTACAATACCTATCAAATTAATATAAGAGGTAAGCAAGAATGAGTGCAAGTTTATACGATACATTGGGTGTTTCTCAAAGTGCATCTGCAGACGAGATAAAAAAAGCATATCGAAGACTAGCTAGAAAGTATCACCCAGATATAAATAAAGAAAAAGGTGCAGAAGAGAAATTCAAAGAGATAAATGCAGCTTATGAAATTTTAAAAGATGATGGAAAAAGAAGACAGTATGACCAGCATGGTGATAGCATGTTCGGAGGTCAAAATTTCCATGACTTTGCTTCTAGTCAGGGTGGAGCTGATTTAGATGAAATACTAAGAAGTATGTTTGGTGGCGGCATGAATGGTGGTCGTTCAGGTTTTGGTGGTTTTAGTAGTAGCGGTTTTAGTGGAGCTAATTTTGGTGGCTTCCAAGCTCCTGATTTAGATGTTGAAGCAAGAATTACGGTACCTTTTGATGTTGCAATTTTAGGCGGCAAACATTCTATCTCATATGGTGGAGAAAATTTTGACATCAAGATACCAGCTGGTATAAAAAATGGTGAAAAAATGAGGCTTAAAGGCAAAGGTAAATCATATCAAAGACAAAAAGGTGATCTTTTTTTAAGTGTAGAAGTTTCAAATAGTCCAGAATACGAAAGAGATGAAAATGATTTAATTAAAAATTTTGATATTTCACTTAAAACTGCACTTTTTGGTGGAAAAGTTAACATACAAACACCATACAAAAAGGTGACTTTGAAAGTAAAAGAAAATACTAAAAATTCTCAAAAATTCCGTGTTAAAGGATATGGAGTTATTGATAGGAAATCTCAGATAAAAGGTGATCTATATCTAAGGGCAAATATAGTGCTTCCTAGTGTAGAAAATTTAGATGAGGATTTGAAAAAAGCAATGAAAGATAAGTTGCCAGAAAAATAAGGATATTTACCATGCATGGATATGAAGAGCCAGTATATTTGATAAGTGTAGTAGCAAAAGTTTTGACAATTCATCCGCAAACGCTAAGACAGTATGAAAGAGAAGGGCTTATTTGTCCATCAAGAACTGAAGGAAAAATGAGATTATACTCTCAAAAAGACATAGATAAAATCAAAATGATACAAAGACTTACAAGAGATTTGGGAGTAAATCTTGCTGGAGTTGATATAATTATTCAGCTAAAAAATAGGATAGAAGAGTATGAAGAGATTATTAATGATTTAAAACAGCATATAGTAGATACAAATAAAAATAGCTTAAGTACGATAGCCAATCCTTTGGTGAAAAGAGAGAGCTATGAAGTCATACTTTTTGGTGAATGATTTGAAAAAAGTTGTGCCATCTCTTGAACACTAAGGGGTTTTGAGTATAGATAACCTTGTATATTTTCACAGCCATTTTCTAGTAAAAATTTCTTTTGTTTGATATCTTCAACACCTTCAGCAATGACATCAAGGTTTAATATCTTTGATAGTGCTATTATTGTTTGAACTATGCCTGAGCTTTCATTGTCATGGGGTATATCATCAATAAAAGATTTATCAATTTTCAACTCTTTTATTGGTAGTTTTTTTAGATAGGACAAAGACGAATAGCCTGTGCCAAAATCATCAATAGAAACTTCAATATTAATGTCGTTTAAAAGTAACAATTTATCAATCGCTACTTCTGGATTTGTCATGATTTGACTTTCCGTTATCTCAAATCTTAGCCATTTTGGATTAAAATTTATTTTGGATAAATTTTCTTTTACTTCATCTATAAAATTATTTTCCATTAACTGTTGTACCGTGAGATTTAAACTTAATTTTTTAAGATTTATACCATTTTGCCTCCATTTTGCAAATTGTAACATCGCTTTTTTGGCTATCAGTTTATCTATTTTAACAATCATACCAATTTCTTGAGCTAGAGGTAAGAAGCTTGCTGGTTGTATCAAGCCTATTTGAGGATGTTGCCATCTAGCAAGGGCTTCAACACCGATAATAGTATCTGTTTTTATATTATACTGAGGTTGATAATAAACGACAAATTCATTTTCGCTTATTGCATGTCGTAAACTTGTCTCCATAATAACTCGCTCAAAAGCACTTTTGGTCATATCTTTCGTGTAGAAGTCAAATGTGTTTCTCCCTCTCTCTTTTGCTCGATACATAGCCGCATCAGCATTTCTAAGGAGGAGATTTACTTGTTTTGCATCTTGAGGATAAAGACTCACTCCGATACTGCAAGTTATGTATAGTTCATGTTTTTTTATCAAAAAAGGCTTTTGTGTATTTTTTAACAGTTTTTGTGCTAAAACTGCCGCATCACTTGAAGATTTTATATCTTCCATCAATATAGTAAACTCATCTCCTCCAAGTCTAGCAAAAGTATCCTCTTTTCTTAATATTTTTGTAAATCTAACAGCAACTTGCTTTATGACAAGATCACCTATTTCATGTCCTAGTGAATCATTTATCTGTTTAAATTGGTCTAAATCGATAAAAAGTATAGCAAACTGTTTGTTATTTCTTTGAGCTTTATATATGGCTTGTGTGATTCTATCCATTAACAATGCCCTGTTTGGTAGATTTGTAAGTACATCATGATGTGCTTGATGATGAAATGCATCTCTTTGCTCTAATAGTTCTTTTTGTGCTTTTTCTTTTTCTGATATATTTATATCATATATTACATAAGCATCTTTATTGTTAAACCTAAGCTTATGTATATAGGCTTGTACAGCATATTCATTACCGTTTCTTCTTTTATGTTTAGATATAATACTGATTGATTTTGTTTTACTTTCTTCTATCTCTTTTTTGAATTTTAAGGCATCTTTTAGAGTTAAATTTGGATTTAGATCATAAATACTCATGGTTAGCAGCTCTTCTTTAGTATATCCAGATTCATAAATAGCACCATTATTTACATAAGTATACTGGTCTGTTTCAAAATCAACTATATATAACTCTATGTTTGATTTTTCTATAATCTCAATTAATTCTTTACTCTGCTCAGAAAGCTTCATCTTTTCTTTTATCTTATTTTCTACTTCAGTTTCCAATGAAGTATTTTTTTTTAAGAGTAATTTTTTTGTATATAAGTTTCTCTTTTCATACAATATTATAAAAACAACACCTATGACAAAAGGCATTAAGATATAGAAGTATTCTACAAAAGTATACTCTCTTATTGTAAATTGCCCCAAGATAATAATAGTGAAAAATGAAATTATAGTAGTAAATATTCCTAACTTTTTATTGCTAAGAAAATATACAAACATTAAAAATACAATATACCAGCTTGTACCTACTAAGTGGCTATTTTTTCTGAGGAATGTTTCAGAAACTAAAATAAAAAAGGCAACAAGTAGAATATATGTAATAAGCTGTTCATATTTTTTGGATTTTCTGAGAAAATATATGCAAAATATACTAATTAAGACAATTGATAAATCTATATAAGCTTGAATGTTTTCATGATTGGAGATTCTAATGTATGTAAAAAATGAAAGCATTATGATGACAATTGATAAAATACTATTAAAGAGATAGTAATGTAGTTTTTCTTCGTATTGGTTTTTACGAAAATGATGTCCACTTGTCAAAAAATTTTCAAGATTCATAACGCCTCATATTTTAAATATATATTGGAAGTCTACTATTATACTTAAAATATAATCAAAATGAATTTAATTCATTTTGATTATATGAGGCATTATTTTTTTGTCTATTCATATATTCCAGAGCTTAGGTATCTTTCTCCTGTATCACATAAAATTGTGACAATTATTTTATTTTTGTTTTCAGGTTTAGAGGCAATTTGTTTGGCTACAAAAGCATTTGCTCCTGCACTTAAACCTACGAGTAAGCCTTCATTTTTAGCTAGTTGTCTTGTTGTATTAAGGGCATTTTCATAGCTTACTTGTATAACATCATCATAGATATTAGTATCTAATACTTTTGGCACAAAACCAGCACCTATACCTTGTATCTTGTGAGGCCCAGGTTTTCCACCTGAAAGTACCGCAGAAAGATTGGGCTCGACTGCGTAAATTTTTATATTAGGGTTTTTTTCTTTTAGTGCTTTTCCTGCTCCTGTTACTGTTCCACCCGTTCCAACAGCAGCTATAAATATATCAACTTTTCCGTCTGTATCTGTCCATATCTCTTTTGCAGTTGTTTGTTCATGTACTTTTGGATTGTTTGGGTTATTGAACTGTTGTGGTACAAATGAGTTTTTTATCTCTTTGGAAAGCTCATCTGCTTTTTGTATTGCACCATTCATTCCAAATTTTGCATCTGTTAGAATAAGCTTTGCTCCAAAACCTCCAAGAAGTTTTCTTCGCTCTATACTCATAGAACTTGGCATTGTAAGTACTAATTTCAAGCCATAGCTCGCACATACCATGGCAAGTCCGATTCCAGTATTTCCACTTGTTGGTTCTATTATTGTGGTTTCTTTGTCTATTTTGCCATCTTTCAAAGCATCATCTATCATGCTTAATGCAATTCTATCTTTAACAGAGTGTGAGGGATTTAAAAATTCACATTTTCCAAGAACTATTGAGTTTGTTTCATCTGATATTTTGTTCAGTTTAACTAAAGGCGTGTTGCCCACTAATTCTCTTACATTTTTTGCATACATATCGTATCCTTTATATACTATAATTCATCTGATTTGATAAAATTTGCTCATATGCTTCTATATGAGATAGCGGTTTATCAAATAGATGAACAAGCTTTTTATTACAATCATCAAAAAAGAGATTGAAAATAGGGCTTGTTGTTTTTTCTTTATTTATGATTAGCTCACCATCGAGCACCTTAATTACATCTTTGAGTAAAAGTTCTTTTTCGCTTTGTGCAATTTTGTAACCACCTTTTGCACCTCTTGTGCTATTTATTAAATTTGCTTTTTTAAGCTCCGTAAAAATCTGTTCCAAATAGTTTTGAGAAATACCAGTACTCTTTGATACATCTTTTAACTGAGTAGGCATTTGCATGTGTCTTTGTTTATATAGTTCATAAATTGCGATTAAACCATATATGCTTTTTTTGGTTAAAAGTGACATCTTTTAACCTAAAGCTTTACTTAAATCTTCTATTAAATCATCTGAGTTTTCTAGTCCAACACTTACTCTTATTGAGCCAGAATTTACACCTGCTTTTATCAAATCAGCAATAGGAACTTGACTATGAGTTGTGCTTGCTGGGTGAGTAATTATAGATTTTGAATCTCCAATATTTACAACAACAGCAAAGATTTTCGTGCTATCTAAAATCTTTTTTGCATATTCAAAATCTTCTACTTCAAAATTTAAAAGACCTGAACTCATGTTGTCTTTAAAATATTTTTTAACCAAATGATACTGCGGGTCATCTTCTAATCCTGGGTAAGAAACTGATTTTACTTTTGGATGTGATTTTAAAAACCTTGCAACTTTATAGGCATTTTTGGAATGTTCTTTTATCCTTACATGTAGAGTTTCAAGACCTTGAATAAATAGCCAAGAGTTAAATGGAGATGGAGTTGCACCAAAATCTCGCATAAAAGTGAGTCTCGCTCTTAAAATAAATATTGGAAATGGTAACTCGGCATAAATAAGCCCATGATAACTCTCATCTGGTTCATTAAAATCAGGATATCTTCTATTTTCTATCAACTTATCATTTAAGCCAACTCTTTGAATCAAAACTCCACCAAGTGCAGTTCCTTGTCCATTTATGTATTTGCTTGTACTATGAACCACAACATCAATACCATAATTTAAAGGTTGAAATAAAATTGGAGTTGCAACTGTATTGTCACATATTGTTACAACATTATATTTGTTTGCTATTTCAACAATTTTTTCGACATTTGGAATTGCTATTTGAGGATTTGAGAGTGATTCAAAAAATATAACTTTTGTATTTTTATCTATCAAGCTTTCTAAGTCATCTGCATTATTACTATCAAAAATCTTACATGTGATACCAAATCTTTTTAAGGTGTGAGTGGTAAGTGTTGTAGTGCCACCATAGACTTTATTTGATACTATTATATTATCACCCACACTTGCTAGGTTTAGTATGGAAAATAAAACAGCAGAGTGTCCACTCGCAGTTGCAAGTGCTGCTTCACCATTTTCAACTGCGGCAATTCTTGCTTCAAATATATCGGTTGTAGGGTTATTTAATCTTGTGTATATTGGTCCTAGCTCTTTTAGTGCAAAAAGATTTGCGGCCTTTTGTGCTGAGCCAAAATCGTATGCAGTTGTTTGATAGATAGGAACTGACATAGTTCCAAAATCATTTTTATCATATCCAAAATGCAGAGCTTTAGTTTCTTGTGTCATCTAATTTCCTTTAAATAGGGTAGGGCAACCCTTAAATTATTTGACGAATTATATTATAAAAATTATTTAATGTCAAGTATTCCTATAAAATAACTATGATATAAAATAATTTATCTATATTTTTTTAAATTTTATTTTTATGTTTGTTAGTAAATAGAAAATTAGAGAAATATATCGTTAGTATAGATACATAAAATAATATGTAATAAAATACATAAAGTCTATAAAATAAGGTGTTTAATGACCTAAAATATTGATAATTCTGGAACTAACATGTTAGTAATTACATATATATTTTATTCTTGTTTCACAAAATTTTCTCAAAAAAAGTAAACTATGTATAATTTAAAAAGTAAAATAATTTTAAAGATTAAAAGTATAACTTTCTATATATATATTATTGACGAAAAAAATATTAGTTTATTTTGTACTAATATTTTTTTATGTAAGTATGTGTTACAATTTCAATTTAAAATAAGGATGTTAAATATGTTTATAAATGATGAAGATGATTTTTTAATGGGGAGTCCTAAGAGTAAGTTTTTTGATATAGTT
>CAZRAK010000031.1:0-20580 GCA_964598135.1 uncultured Campylobacterales bacterium | reverse complement strand
AAGCCAGTTCTATTCCATCTTGTTTTAGAGGTTTTTGCTTAAGTAAGTGCCATTCACCCCATACCACTACTTTTAAGTATCATATTTCTAGTTTCTTTTGGTGTTTTTATATGATTTATAAAAGAATATCTCTGCTGAAAAATGTCTTTACATGTAGGGATACTTTTTTTCAAAGATTAAAGACAGGTGTAATATTTATCTTGTTGCCATTTTTAATATTTAGTGCAATAAATAAGCAAAATTTCTCTGAAATATCATAAAACCAATACAACAATAAATTAGCTAAAAATGGACTCTACTCTCTATTTTCTGCCTTTAGAAATAACACTCTTGATTATAGAAAATTTTATAAGAGTTAAATATAAAAATCGTTATGAGAAATCTAAATAAATTTGAGGGGTTTAATGACAAAATTACAAAAATTACAAAAAGAAAAGGAGAAGAGAAAAGATATAGTATAATGCTTATGATGGTTGAAAGTTTAAGTGCCGAATATATGGGAGTATTTGGAGATAAAAAAGGATTAATTCCTAGGTTAGGTGTATTGACAAAAAAATCTCTCTCCTTTGATAATTTTTATACAATAGACACAAGAACTGTAAGAGGATATGAAAATAAATTTATCTATGCAGGAGACGGTTATTTTGACAATATGAATGATTTTTTTCTCATAACGGATTTGAAACACTAGATAGAACAGATATGGTTGATATTGAAATCATATTTTCAAATGTATGAGGTGTTTGCGATGAGGATTTATTTAATAGAGTATTAAAAGAATCTGATAAATCATACAAAAAAAGCCAAACCGTTTTTTAACTTTATTATGACAATATCAAACCATAGACCACACACCTATCCAGACGGCAAAGTTGATATTCCATTTCACATAAGAAGAGTTGGGGTCGTAAAATATGCTGATTTTACTATAGATAAGTTTATAGAAGATTCCAAAGGTAAACCATAGTTTAAAAATACAATTTTCGCAGTAGTAGCAGACTATAACGGAAGGAAGCGCAGAAAAAACTTCGCTTCCTATTTGGAGATACAAGATACTTCTTTATCATATATGCACTGGCTATTTAAAATCGCAAATCATAAATAAGCTCTCCTCTCAAGTTGATTTGATGCCTACACTATTTTCTGTGCTAAACTGGAGCTATAAGAGTAAATTTTATGGAAATAATATATTGAGTGATGATTTTAAACAAAGAGCTTTCATAGGTACCTACCAAAAATTGGGCTATATCAAAGATAAAAAACTTCTAATCCTTGAGCCCAATAAAACATCTAGTGAATTTAAAATAACAAAACAGACTTTTTTGTTGGATATAGTAATTTTGTAGATTTGTTAGGCATCGTTATATCTTTTGGTATGGTGTACCTTTTTATTTTCATTGAATTTTTTTTATTCTTTTCTAAAAAGAAAGAAGCGATATATGCTTTTGAGAGTATGGTTATGGAAATAGGCATAAATCAAATTATCTCTCTTATTTTCATAGTCGACCATTTATGGATGAATTAGGGCAATGGTCTCTATCGCCATAAGTCTATTTTTGTATAAAAAGACAAAAAAATTAGCAAGACTTTTGATTTTTCTAGCTCTTGTTGGAGGAAGTTCACGAGTTTTTGTTGGAGTTCATTATCCATTTGATATAATTGGCTCTATATTTACGGAAACCTTGGGAGCTCTCTTTATTTTTACATAAAAAGATAAATTGCGTTGGATAAATGACTTAATTTTTAAAATTGAAAAAGGCGTAAGAAATGAAAATATTGATAATAGAAGATGACGAGAGTATCTTGTCTTTGCTAAAAAGAGGCTTTGAAGAGTATCGATATATAGTAGAAATTTCAAACAATGGTAAAGATGGGGAGTATTTGGCAAGTCTAAACAATTTTGATGTAATTATTTTGGATTGGATGTTGCCAGATAGTGATGGCATAGAAGTATTGAAAAGTCTAAGAGCCGATGAGATTAAAACTCCCATAATAATGTTAACTGCAAAAGGCGAAATCAATGATAGGGTCTTGGGTTTGGTTAGTGGTGCTGATGACTATCTTTGCAAACCATTTAGTTTTAAAGAGTTGAAAGCAAGAGTGGAAGCTTTATATCGAAGAAGTATATCTGATGGTAAAAATAGTATAAAAATCAGAAACATAACCATAGATATTGATGCTAAAATCATTAGAAAAGATAAAAGAGAGATAGAGCTAAGCCTAAAAGAGTACGAGCTTTTGCTTTTTTTTATAAAACACAAAAATGCCATAGTTTCAAATGCCATGATAGAAGAGCAACTCTGGAGTGATGAAGAGTATATAAACAGCAATGTAATAGCAGTAACCATCTACCATCTTAGAAAAAAAATCGGAAAAGATTTTATAAAAAGTTTCAGAGGACTAGGGTATAAAATTGAAGTTTAAAAGCATAAAAACCAAGATTTTAATCTGGTTTGGGATAGTGACTTTTACAATTCTATTTATTTTCAGCAGTGCTTTTTACTATTTTTTTAATAAAAGTGTAAACACATCCATAGAATCTAGGCTGTACAAACAAGCTATTCTTGTAAAAAATATGTTATCTTCTAAGATTAATATAAGTAAAATAGTAAAAAAAGATTTTATATCTACTTTTGATTTGGCTGTCATTAAAGACAGTAAAATTTTAAACAAAACAGAACATTTTAATCAAAATGTGCTCAATAGTAAAAAAAGATTTTTTACTATTGAGCATGGAGAGTACCTAAGTGCTGTATATACACTAAATTTTAATGATCCTTTTAGAGGTAAGATTATATTGATACAGCAAAATATAGATGACAAGGTTGAAGATTTGGTTGATACGATGTTGTGGCTAGATCCAATATTGCTGATGCTACTTATATTTGTCGGTAGCAAACTAATCGATAAGATTTTGTTTCCGATAAAAAGCATAACTCAAATAGCAAATGAAATCACCATAAACAATCTTCTCTCAACCATACATGAACCAAAAGAGAATGATGAGATAAAAGAGTTGGTAAAATCTTTTAATTCTATGGTTAAGAGACTTAAAGAGGGGGTGCAAAAAATGGAGAGATTTAACAATGATGTTTCTCATGAACTAAAAACTCCACTAACTGTCATAAAAGGTGAAGCGGAGATAACTCTTTGCAAGCCAAGAGAGTCAAAAGAGTATATAAACAGTATAAAAACTATAGAAAAAGAGGCTATGCAAATCCAAAAGATAGTTGATGGACTGTTGCTTCTTACTAGATTTTCAAAAGCAAACATACAAAGCTCTTTTGAGTTTTGCAGCATAGACAGCATTCTTTTGGATATGATAAAAAAATACAACACCCTTCTAAAGAGAAAAAATATATCTTTAGAAATTCAAAAAATAGAAGTTATATCACAAAAAGTAAATCCCCTTTTGATAAAAGCTATCTTTTCAAATCTAATAGATAATGCTATAAAATACACCTCAAAAAATAAAAAAATAGATATATCACTCTATAAAAATAAGAGAATTCATTTTATGATAAAAGATGAAGGCATAGGCATACCAAAAGAAAAATTGCCTTTTATCACGGATAGATTTTACAGAGTAGATGAATCAAGAAATAAAAAAATAAAAGGCTTTGGCTTAGGTCTTAGTATCGTTAAAAACAGTATAAAACTTCATAACGGAGAGTTGTGTATAGACTCAAAAGAAGGGATTGGCACAAAAATAGAGGTACTTTTATAGCCCTTGTTTCAGCTGATTTTTTTTATAATTTTATGGGAGATAATGTGGAAGCAACTGTAATAACCCATCGGACAATAAAACATTCATCTCTTTCTTTCTGTTTTTACTGATGTAAAATCTCTTAAATCTATCATTTTTAAATTGCAATTTTTCTTCTTGCAACAGATATCCTGGATGCAAAAGAATTTCTATGGTTTTTGAATCTTTTGTTTTGTTTAAACCTTTTTGGATGGCTTTAAAGGTCATATCTCCACTAAACAGCACACCTATAAAAGCGTCATTGTATTTTATGTTGAGTTTATTGAATTTTTTTATCATTTTATCAGCTAAAAAATTTAATAAAAAATGGATAAGAAAATTGATGCCTAAATAATTTTTTAAGTCACAAAATGAACTTATAGCCCAAAAGAATCTCTCTTTTGTAACTCTAATATATAAAATATTTATATCGATTTTATCTTTTAACTCTATCAAAATATCTGTTATAAAAGGAATTACATGATAGTGCTGATGAGAATCTATATTTACAGCTTTGGTTTGTAATTTTTCACAATACAATAGAATTTGATTTTTAAATTCCTCTTTTATCTCTTTTTTGATTAACTCTTTCTTATCTTGATTTGAAATACAATAATACTCAAATATAACTCTTTGCCAACTTCGATAGAAATTACCATTTTTATCTGTTAGATACTTGAAGTTTTGATTTGAAACGGCTTTTCCTTCCGCGATATTTAGATGTAAAACTTTTCTTATTTTCCTGTTTTTTATCAATTTTAACGAACTATCCAAGCTTGCAGAATTTACTATAATACTTGTTGAGTTTAAAACTCCCCTCTCGAAACATTTGTATATACACTTGCTTATATGAAATGAATCTCCAAAATCATCTGCATGTATAAATATTTCTTTCAACTACTTCTCCATGTACTTTTTTTGGATTTGGCACTCTAAAATTTTTCCATCTGAATAGTACTGTTGTTCTTCGCTAGGTTCATTATCACCATTTATCTCTTTTATTTTACATTTAGTTTGAATATAGCGACATTTTACCTTTAAAACTTTTTTGCTTAGAAGGTATTTATAAAAAAAATCTCTACTTTTATCTATATTTTTATCAATCTTGTGAATAGGAGTGATAAAATAGTTATAGAAATTAAACTCATAGCCATTGTCATATGAAATTGATGCAAAATAAATTTTTAACTTAGATTCTTTAGAAGAAAATCTCCAAAATCTTATATGCTCTCTTTTGGACAACGAGTCCGTTTTATATTGATATGCAAAATTTTGTGGCAAACCTATAAAATAGAGTGAACTAACGGGAGGAACCTTTTCTTGCAAAAGATGAATGTATTTAAGAAACGATATGTGATTTTGTTTAAAAATATCATTTTTAAACCAATTGTAATCAACTATATCTTCTATATTTAGAGCTGTTTTTATGATGATATTTATAGGTTGAACTATATTTTTGCTTGAATCCAAATAATATAAATCCAATTTTTTACAATCTTTAATATTGGATATCAAACTCAAATCATAAGGTTGTGAAAAATCAGCTTTTTCTTTTGAGCTATCAACAAAAAAAATAAAATATAGAAATAAAATATAGATTAAAAATATAATAGTAAAATATACAAATGAATACTTAGCTATATATTTAATGGCCTTTTCCTTATCCTCTTTTAATATAAGTTTCCAATGATATAAAATCCTCTTTTTCTTTAGATAGTAATACAGTAAAAAAACTAAAACTAAAACAAATAATAAAACAAATATATAGGTTTCTGCAACTCTCAATACAACATCAAAATGCCTACCAAAAAAATATCCAACGATGATGAACTGTCCGATGCCTATGATGACACCCATTATCTCATAGGGCAAAAACCTTTTATACTCTAATCTATATACTCCTGCCACAAATGGTGTTATCCAAGATATTGGTCCTAATAGCCTTCCAAGAAATACACTCAAAGCTCCATATTTACGAAAAAATTGCTTCCCTTTGGTAAAATTTTCTTTGTTTATAAATTTTTTAAAAAACCTTACATTTCTAAGTTTAGAGTAAAAAGTCAAACCATATTTTTTCCCTAGAAAATAGCTTATATTGTCACCCGTAATTCCACCCAAATACAATACCATCATAACAAGCCAAATATTTAAGATGCTCATACCCGCCAAAACACTGCCACTCAAAAAAAATATCTCACCGTATATAAAAAATGAAAAGCCTATAATTGTCTCAAACATAGAACCCATAAAAAGTATGGTATAAGCTAATTCATTATGGTGCATAAGAAATGTGATAAATTGGTCTATGATATGCAGATTCATCTTTATCTTACTGAGTCATAAGGTTTGTCTTTTTTAAATTTTTCAGATGTCATAGCTTGAATATTCCAGTAAAATAGAGTTTTCAAATATCCATCTTTCCTAAACCTTCTTGTTGAGGTGGCTACTTGATTTGTATTCAAGAAGAAAAAGCTACCAAAAATAAGTACTGTTTTGATAAACTTCAAATCTTCGGAATAATTTAATTTTTCATCAAATTTTACCTCTTTTGCGATACCTGTTTTTGCTATTTGGATAGAATAAGAAGTTTTAGTAATTTTATGAGCTACATCAAAAAATTTATACCAACATTTGTTATACCGTGTATTATTATCAGCTGGTTTTATAGCAGTTGTACCTACTGAGAGATTTTTTTTGGCATTTTTGTTTAAATAATTGTTTAGCTCATTTAAAAAATCTTTTTCGAGTAGTGTATCGGCATCTAAAAAAATAGTAAATTCAGATTGCTCATTTGTATATTTTAAGCCAAAATTTTTGGCTTTTGATACACCTTTTGAGCATTGATAAACTTTTAGATTCCTTACTTTTTCTTCATGAGCTTTTGCAATTTTATAACTATCATCGGTTGAGCCATTTTCTACCAGGATGATTTCAAAATAGTCTTTATCATAATTTAATTCCAATAGTTTTTCAACCGTATTAGATAGATATTTTTCTTCATTAAATATTGGCACAATAATTGAAAAAAAGTTTTTATGGAAATATGATTTTATAGTTTTTTCTATCTGCCTGAGTGCTTCTTTACTTTTGTTTTCAGGTTTTAGTGGCATAGTTTGTTTTATTTGGTTTGATAACTCATTTAAATCAAAATTATTTTCATTTTCACATATAGTAAAATAATTTTTATACTTATGGTAAGAGGCCAAATACTCTTGTTCGGTAGAGTTTGGAGTTGGAAAAAGTATGGCTTTTTTATCCAATTCTACAAGATCCATAATTGTAGTATAGCCTGTTCTTGAAACGATAATTTTAGCTCTGCAAAAGAGTTCATTTCTAAAATTTTTCGTAACTGATGGGTATATAGTGATGTTTTTTTCTTTTATTTGGATTATATCATGCTTGCTTGAGTCACCCAATATAAAAACTTTTTCTCCATCTATTTTTTTGGCTTCTTCTAAAAGTTTTGTTATAAAACTCTTTTTTTTATCCTCCAAATACCCACTGATAATAAATAGATAATCTATATCTTCTTGGATATTTAACTTTTTATATGAGGATACAACACCTATATAATCATGAGAAAAAAAATGTGTTAATGAAGTATGTGATAGATTGCCGGCCAAGCTTTTGCTATACTTTTTATAATCGGGTATAAATACTTTATTGAAGTTTTTAAAGTAAAAATAGTTTGAAAAATCGGTAACAAACTTAAAAAACACTAGCCATTTAGGCGGCACAAATGATATTTGATGAGAGAGAAGAAAAGATGGAATTTTTTTTGAATAAACACCATACCTGCCATCAGAAAATATAAATTCATAATCATCTTCTATTCTAATTGTCACTTTATGTTCAGTTTTTATGACAAAATTAGTCTTAATAAGATCTATAAAAAGATAAAAATAAAAATAGACCCCATTACCTCTTTCAAGTTTTGGATAATCTTCAATCTCTAAAAAAGTAGCGTTGCTTTGCGATAATTCTTCTTGTAAAAATTTCAAAGCATTTCCATAAGAGATGATAGTTATATCATACTCTTTCATAAAGTATTTTATGACAGCTAAGCTTCTTGTGGCGTGACCTAAGCCGAGTGAACTTACGGCAAAAAGTGCTTTTTTCATTCTCATCTCCTTTGATATATACTTTTATAAAATATTTCCATAAAAATATTTTATAAAACTTTGCCTTCTCTGAAACCTCTGAGATTATAGGGAATTATAATTGTAATTTTGAAATTGTATAATGTCAAAATGAAATGAAAATGAAGTCAAATTTTTAAATTAAAATTTTCTTTTAACTAAAGATTTGCTCCACCAAACAAAAGATAAAATTCTCAAGATTTTTATTCTTATTTGTGATTTTGGAGTATTTCGTTTTTAATCATTATAATCTCGTGTAAGACACCTAAGAAAAACAATGAAAAAACTACTACTATTTGTGGCACTATATGCTTTTGCATCGCCTTACAATCAAAAGATGCTTAAAAATATAAATCTTACCAATTATTATCAAAAAAACTTCTTTTTTACAGTTATAGGGGAAGGATAACAAAGATTTTATAAAATAAAATCATAGCAGATGATATAAGAGGAGTAACCAAAGAGATAATTTTCCTTGGTTACTATTGATTTTATCTTAGTTTTTCTCTGACTATCTTTACGGCTTTCACCATATTTTCAAGGCTTGGTTTTACCTCTTCCCACTTTCTTGTTTTTAGACCACAATCTGGATTTATCCACAACTGCTCTTTTGGCAAGACTTCTAGTAATAACTCTATCTGTTTTACTATCTCCTTTACACTTGGAACTCTTGGAGAGTGTATGTCGTAAACCCCAGGACCAACTTCTTGCTTGTAGCCCACTTCTTTGAAGATTTTTAAGAGTTCATTTCCGCTTCTTGCTGTCTCTATTGTAATCACATCAGCGTCCATAGCTTCTATAGTTTTTATGATGTCATTAAATTCGCTATAACACATGTGAGTGTGGATTTGAGTCTCTTGTTTTGCACTGCTTACGCAAAGCTTGAAGTTTTCTACCGCCCATTTTTCATAAGTCGGTATCTTGCTAGCTCTTAGTGGATAACCCTCTTTGAAAGCTGCTTCATCGACTTGTATTATCTTTATATTTGCATTTTGCAAGTCATTTACCTCGTCACTCAAAGCGATGGCTATCTCTTTTGCAACCTCATCTCTAGGTTTGTCATCTCTAACAAATGACCAGTTTAGTATAGTTACAGGACCCGTTAGCATACCCTTCATGACCTTTTTGGTTCTACTTTGTGCATAACTTATCCAATCTACTGTCATTGGCTTTGGTCTGCTTATATCTCCATAGATAAATGGAGGCTTTACACATCTACTGCCATAGCTTTGTACCCAACCGTTTTGACTAAAACCATAACCGTTTAACTGTTCACCAAAATACTCAACCATATCATTTCTCTCAGGTTCTCCGTGAACTAAAATCTCTAATCCAATCTCATCTTGAAATGCTACACACTCATCAATATAGTTTTTCATCGTCTTTACATATTCATCTTTTGATATAAGTCTGTTTTTGTACTCTCTTCTTGCCTTTCGAATTTCACTTGTTTGAGGAAAAGAACCGATAGTAGTAGTAGCTAAATCTTCATAATTCAAAAGCTCTCTTTGGATTTTTATTCTCTCTTTAAAAGCCCCTTCTCTTTGGAATTTTACTAAGTTTTTGATTCTTTTTTGTACCTCTTTGTCATGTATCTTCAATGAGTTTTTTCGGCTTATATTTGCCTCTTTATTTTTTTTGATTGCCTTGAGCGAATCTTTATCTAAAGAGTTTGATTTATCAAAAAAGATTTTTGAGATAAGTGAAATTTCATCTAATTTTTCAACTACATAACTAAGCCAGTTTTTTATCTCGTTATCCATTTTTTCTTCATATTTTAGAGTAAAGGGAGTATGCAGAAGTGAACATGAAGAGCTAATGATAATATTATTTTTATCTATAATTTTTGCAATTTTTTCTAATAACTCAAGAGTATTTTGAAAGTTATTCTTCCAAATATTTCTGCCATCAACTACCCCAGCTATTAGCTTTTTATTAGTATTTGTTATATCCTGTAAAGATTTAAGGTTTTCCTTGCCGTATATAAAGTCAAGTCCTAAGCCCCAAACAGGAGTATTGACTAAAATCTTTGTAGCTTCATTTGAGTGTTCAAAATAAGTTGTGACAATTATCTTTACATGTGAAGATATACCACAGAGTTTATCATAAGTTGGCTTGATAAGACTCAAAACTTTTGGCTCCAAATCCTTGACAAAAATAGGCTCATCGATTTGCAAAGTTATTTCATCATCAAGTAGACTTATCTCTTTGATAATTTCTTCATAAATCGGTAAAATTTTACTCCAGAGTTCAAAACACTCTTTTGCATCTACTCTTTTTGAAAGCCCTAAAAATGTCAAAGGTCCTATTAAGTTTATCTTTGTTTTAATACCTTGTGTTTTTGCCTCTTTGTATTCATTGATAATTTTTGTACAATTTGCTTCATATCTGTCTTCTAGCGATAATTCGGGTACTATATAGTGATAATTTGTATTAAACCATTTTGTCATCTCCATAGCGACTAATTTATCATCTCCTCTTGCCATAGTAAAATACTGCTCAACTCCTTCAAGATTTTGAAATCTTTTTGGAATAGCTCCTAGCAAGATAGCAGTATCAAGCATTCCATCATAAAGTGAAAAGTCATTTGAGCTGATATAATTCATGCCAGCATCTTTTTGATAATGCCAATGCTTAGTTTTTAGCTTATTTGCTACAATTTCTACTTTTTTAAATGGGATTTTTTTAGCCCAAAAACTCTCTAATACTTTTTTAAGTTCTCTTTGTTCTCCAATTCTTGGAAAACCCACTATATAATTTTTTGACATAGTAATTCCTATTAATATTTTATAAATTTATGTAAAGGTTGGTAAAAATCAATATGAATATGGAGGATGTACACCCGTTCGTCTAAAGGCAAAATATGTACAATAATACGGACATCTAGGGATAAAGGTATTTAAAAGTAAAATTAATTTAGTTTTTAACCTAAATATGCAGTTACAATGGCAGGGTTTAAAACTAAGTAATAGAAGTTTGACACTAATTGTTGCAAGGGAGGGTTCCAAAAACGAAGTTATAGTAGATAGATTTAATTTATTCAACACATAACTCCTTTTTTTGTTGAAATTATATCATATCTTTATATTTATTCGCAAACATATTAAAGTTATCTATAAATAAGGCTACTAATACGGGGTCAAATTTTTTGCCACTATTTGATTTTATGAACTCTAGTGCATCATCAATTTCCCAAGCATCCTTATAGCATCTATTGTGTGTAAGTGCGTCAAAAACATCTATGATTGATACGATTCTAGCACAAATTGGTATCTCTTCTTTTGAGATTTGATTTGGGTATCCTGTACCATCATAATTTTCGTGGTGACTTAGTGCAATTTTTGATGCGACTTGTAGTATTCTGTGTGAAGAGTCTTTGAAAAGCTCATGCCCCAAAGTAGAATGTGTTTTCATAATTTCAAATTCATCATCTGTTAATTTTCCTGGTTTCAATAAGATATCATCAGAAATTCCAATTTTGCCAACATCATGCATAGGAGATGCCAATTTTATAATATTTTGTTCATCTTGTGTTAAACCATGAATCTTTGCTAGAAGTTCTGATCCATACGATACTCTTCTAATATGCTTTCCCGTCTCATTTGATCGATTTTCTGAGAGTGTTCCTAGAGAGTAAATTAGCTCGCTTTGAATGCAGAGCAAATCTTGATGAAGATAAACATTTTCAAAAGCTATTGATATATTTTTCGCAAATAGATTTATCAAATGTTTTTGCTCCTTTAGTGCTTTTACATTTATATTGTCAAGATAGACAAGATGAGGATAGTAGTCTCTTAGGTTATAATATCCAATATAATAACCATTCCCCCTATGATCAGATTTTTTTTCGATTGCAGTTGTTAATCTTTTCATTAAAGATTCATCCATCTTCTCTAATTCTTTATTTGTAGAGGCAAGTATTTTGATATCCCTATTGTTGTAACCATTCGTGCAACAGACAAAAATAGCTCCATTTTCACTATCTTGTATAAAACTAGAGAGTTGTTGTAAAACCCCAGAAGAGAACTCTTTTAGAGATTTTTGTTCAAATAGTGCATTTGAATATTCTATTATTTTTTCTAATCCAAGTCTATTTTGTTCTAATTTATTTAAATCTCTATATGACCTAAGAGCAGTATATAAAGTGGTAAAAAGTTTTCTTGAGCTTAATTCTGATTTTTCTTTGTAGTCGTTTATATCATAGTTGATAATAACCTCTTCTTCAGGGGCAGAACCAGGCTGACCCGTCCTAAGAATGAGTCTCACTAATTTATTTTTTAACTCTTGTCTAACTCTTTTTGCTACTCTTAAGCCAGCATCATCTCTATCCATAACAACATCCAATAAAACAACAGCTATATCACTATGCTTCGACAAGAGTTTCATCGAATCATCTTCACTGTAAGCATCATAAAATTCTAACTTTATATTTTCAAAGGAGAAATTTTTTAATGTTGCTTTTGTGATAGCATGAACATCTCTATCATCATCTGCAATTAAGATTTTCCAGCGTTTTTTACCTGTTTTTTCATCTATGTTATTGCTTGGTGCAAACTTAAATAGTTCATTCATAATTTAGCCTTTTTAGGTATTTTGATTGTAAAGCATGTGCCTTTTTTAGTTGTCGATTTACAAGTAATTCTTCCATCCAAAGAGGCTATAACTATATTTTCAACGATATTTAAACCAAGCCCGCTACCCCCATTTTCTCTATTTGTAGTAAAAAATGGTTCAAATATTTTTTTAAGATTTTTATTTGTAATTCCTATGCCATCATCACATACACTTACCCAAAATTTTGAAGATTTATCCTCTATTCTGATTGTTATTTCCCCGTTTTTTCTATCTTTAAATGCATGGGTTATTGAATTTTGTACTAAATTTGTGATGACTTGAGAATAGTCTCCACCATATAGTTGAGTCTCTATCTCCTCTTTGCATATAAGATTGATATTTATAGATTTATGTTGTGTTAAACTTTTTAGGCTAAGGAGTATATCCTTTGTGTATTGTTTTATTTCTACTTTTGCAAGATGTTTATTTGATTGATCAACTGCAATCATTTTGAAACTTTTTATAAGCTTGCTTGCTCTTTCAAGATTTATATTAATTGCAGATAGAAACTGATGATTGTCATCTAAAAACATTTGAAAATCTTTTTGTGTTATTGAGTTTGTATCAAACTTTTTTTTGATTTTTTGCAGTTCATCAAATAAGAAAGTAGAAGATGTATAACTATTGCCAATCGGAGTATTTATCTCATGTGCAACACCCGCAACCAATGATCCCAAAGATGCCATCTTTTCATTTTGTATAAGAAGTTCTTGAGTTTTTTGTATATAATCTACCTTTGATTCCAGCTCAATAGTTCTTTGTTTGACTCTGCTTTCAAGCTCATTATTTAGATGATTTAGTGATTTTATGAGTTGTACTCTTTTTCTCTCAGATATGAACATAATAAAAAATGCTACTATAAAAGAGAAGATTTCGAGAAGTACAGTAAAAGTTAAAATATTATCAAAAATTTTCTTTTCAGTTTTTGTTTCAACCACTATCATGTTTTGAAGTTCTGTTAGATGGTTGATAGTTATCGAAAAATATTTACTAAAAAAATTGCTATTTCTTCTATAAGCATCTCGTTTAAAGATCTCTTTTTGAGCATCTTTTACCATAATGTTATACTCTTTTATCAATTTTTCTAAAACTTGTAGCTGTTTTTTATCTTTTTATCTTTTAACTTTTTTATTACCATCTCTTAAGTATTTTAAATTCTTAAAATTATTTTTAAGATTTTGCATCACTTGTTGAACATTTGTATTGTTAGCACCCTCTAATATCTCTCCTAGTTGCCAGTAATTATCTGTGATTTTTGATTTGAGTTGATATATAAAATCAATTCTAGGTGGATATGTGGAGTAGAATTTATTATGCCTGTATATGATACTAAACGATAGTATAGTTACAATTAAAAATAGTAAAGACATCACCTTTAAGATAAAATTTTTACTAAAATTGGATAGTTTATCTCTGATACATATTTCCATTTCTTATATTTTTTTATGTACGAAAAGTTTCTAATTTTAGGTTTAGCTGATCTGTCAATGTATTTAGGTGCTCAGCTGCACTTGCTATCTCTTCTACGCTTCTTGCATTTGTTGAAGATATACTGTTTATCTTTTCGACTTTACTAACTATCAGTTCTATACTTTTGCTTGTATTTTCAAAATCATTTACTGTTTTGTCACTTACTTCTACTGTTTGTTCTCCCATATCAACTATCATATTTATTTTGTTCTCGACTGCTTGTGCTATGCTTGCTAACTTTTGTATATCATTTGAATTTTCACTCATCCTAGAAGAGGCATCATTTATAGCTTGGACTATTACATTGATAGTTGCATTTATCTCTGTTAGACTTTTTTGAGTTCTCTCAGCTAATTTTCTAACTTCATCTGCAACAACTGCAAAACCTCTCCCGTGCTCTCCAGCTCTTGCGGCTTCTATCGCTGCATTTAGAGCTAGTAGATTTGTTTGGTCTGCGATATCAGATATAACATCAAGAATAGTTTTTACTTCAGTAGCATCATTTGAGAGAGTTTCCATGTTTTGAGAAAGCTCTATCTCTATTTGAGATGTCTCTTGTACCTTTGATGTAAGAGTGATAACATCATCTCTTGCCATTTCAAGATTTTCATTTGCTTTTATGATATCTTTTTTGCTCTCTTTTGCGTTATCTACCGCCTCTTTTATCCCCTTTTGGATATCTCTTGCTTGTGAGGTTGTCTCATTTATTATTCCCACTGAATCTTCAACATTTTTGCCAACACTTAAAGCTGTAGCTGAAAGCTCAGCTGAGATAGAGGCATTTTCACTTGATGTGGTTTTTGTTTCAGATATAAAGTTTCTTAAAGTTTTTACTACACCATGAAGATTTTGAGCGATTTGTGCTATTTCGTTTTTACCTTTTATATCTAGAGTATTGCTAAAATTAAGCTTTGAGAGTTTTAAAAGGAAATTATCTATCTCTTTTATGGGATTAAGTGCCTTGCCTACAATAACAAAAGACAGAAGCATTAAAATGGCGATAAGTATGGATGATGCAAGGATAATGCTCATAGCATTCTTAATTTTTTTATCTATTTCAGATGATACTGAGATTGATTCTGTTTTGCTTTGTTCTACCCAAGGATTTAAAGTTTGAGTGATGATTTTGGCTTGAGAATCCCATTTCCTCATCATCTCATTACCAGTACCCATGCCGTCTTTTATATAAATATTTGCCATTTTGACACCAATTTTATAAAATTTGTCGAATTCTATCTTGATTTTTTTGAGTTTTGCTACCATATCTTGTTCATTAGCTTTTGTATAGTTTTTGATGAGATGGTCTAAAACTCTATCTCCACTTGTAAAATAAATTTTTGCATCAGCAAGTCCACCTTTATCATGAGTTGCAGATACATCTGTGAGAAATTGTTGTATTTGAACGGTATCTCTTTGAAGTTCTAAAAAATCTAAAAGGTTTGGCAATATTTTATCTTTTTGCCTATTTGAATCTTGTTGTGCAAGATGTAAGTTTGCATAGTTTAATACTCCGTTTATCAACAATAAACTAAGAATAAAAACTGCAGCACTCATAAGAATAGATTTAATTTTTAAGTTATTTAAAAAGCTCACACGTACTCCCTTATAATTAAGTTAATGACAATGATATAGATTTTTTACTTAATTATGACTTAAAAAGATATATATATATATATATATATAACAAGAGAGGCATAAACCCCAAAATAAAGGGTTTATGCATAGTTTAAGTCTTCTTACATCATGCCAGGCATTCCACCCATTCCACCCATATCTGGCATAGCAGGGGTTGCTGCTTTATCTTCTTTTATGTCGCTTACGGTTGCTTCTGTTGTTAAAAGCATACTTGCTACGGAAATTGCATTTTTAAGAGCTATCCTTTCAACTTTTACAGGGTCAACGATACCAGCCTCAAACATATCTAGATATTCGCCAGTTACTGCATTGAATCCTATATTTTTATTGCCATTTTCCAACACTTTGCTTACAACAACACCAGCGTCATAGCCAGCATTTTCTGCTATTTGTTTTAGTGGAGCAGTAATCGCACGATTTACGATAGCAGCACCAATAGCTTCATCACCACTTAGTTTTAGGTTTACTTTTGAGCTAGCAAAAAGAAGTGCAGCACCACCACCTATGACGATACCTTCTTCAACAGCTGCTTTTGTAGCACTTAGTGCATCATCAACTCTGTCTTTTTTCTCTTTCATTTCAGTTTCAGTTGCAGCTCCTACTTTGATAACAGCCACTCCACCACTTAGTTTTGCAAGTCTTTCTTGAAGTTTTTCTTTATCGTAGTCACTAGAAGTTTCAACGATCTGAGCTTTGATTTGTCCAATTCTTGCACTGATTTTTTCCTTATCTCCCGCACCATTTACGATGGTTGTGTTATCTTTATCAATAACAACCGAAGAGGCAACACCTAAGTCATCCATGCTAGCACTCTCTAAGGTTCTGCCTAGCTCTTCGCTTATGACTTCACCACCAGTTAAAATCGCTATATCTTCAAGCATAGCTTTTCTTCTATCACCAAAACCAGGAGCTTTTACAGCTGCTATATTTAATACACCTCTTAGTTTGTTTACAACTAAAGTTGCAAGTGCTTCACCCTCGATATCTTCAGCGATAATTAAAAGTGGTTTGCCACCTTTTTGAACTTGTTCAAGAACAGGAAGTAGGTCTTTTAAGTTTGTGATTTTTTTGTCAAATAGTAAGATATAAGGGTTCTCAAGTGTGGTTTCCATCTTTTCTGTATTTGTCGCAAAGTATGGAGATAGATAACCTCTATCAAATTGCATACCTTCAACAACATCTAATTCATCATTGATGCCTTTTGCTTCTTCGACTGTGATAACACCATCTTTTCCAACTTTATCCATAGCCTCTGCGATAAGTTCGCCAATAACCGCATCAGAGTTTGCTGAAATAGTTGCAACTTGAGCAATCTCTTTCTTGCCTTTTACCTTTTTAGCCTCTTTTTTAAGTTCATTCATGATAACTTCGCTAGCTTTATCCATACCTCTTTTGACTTCGATAGGATTTGCACCAGCTGTTATGTTCCTAAGACCTTCTTTGAAGATTGCATGAGCCAAAACTGTAGCAGTTGTTGTTCCATCACCCGCTTCATCAGCAGTTTTACTTGCTACCTCTTTTACGAGTTGTGCACCCATATTTTCGATAGTATCAGCAAGTTCTATCTCTTTTGCAACACTCACGCCATCTTTTGTGATGCTCGGAGCTCCAAAACTTTTTTGAAGAAGAACATTTCTACCTTTTGGTCCCATTGTAACTTTTACAGCGTCATTTAATTTTCTTACACCCTCATATAGAGCATTTCTTGCTTTATCTGAATAATATATCTCTTTTGCCATCTTTTTAATCCTTTATTATAATATACCTAATATGTCATCTTGATTCATCACAAGATAATCTTTGCCATCTAAACTAAGCTCTGTTCCAGAGTATTTAGCGAAAACTACTGTATCTCCTACACCTATAACACCTTCTTCTTTAATCTCTTTACTGATTGCGATAACCTTAGCGCTTAAAGGTTTTTCTTTTGCATTATCAGGTATAATTATACCTGTTGCAGTTTTAGTTGGTTCTTTGATTCGTTCAAGAAGAACTCTTTCTCCTAATGGTTTAAAAGTCATTTTGTATCCTTTTAGTAAATTTTTATTTTTAGCACTCTTTGTCTTTGAGTGACAGAATTTTACATAAAATTTGCTAAAATGTCAAGAAAGTTTATGAATTAGTTAAAATACTTTAGCGTATAAGGCTAAAGAACATTAAATAAAAATAAATAAGTAAAGGAAAAAAATGCGAATATTTGGATATATTATCTCATTTTTTATAGTTTTGTTTGCTCTTTTATATATGGTGCTCTTTACAAATGGTGGTAATAATCTTCTAAAGCCATATGTGAAAAAAAGTATAGAAAAAAAAATAGGTCAGAAAGTTGCAATAAATTCTATGATTTTAAAACCAAATTTTGTGGATTTTGAAGTTGTTATAAATAATGAGTCAAAAGTGGTGATAAATGGAGATTTCAATATTTTTGACCATAGTTTTGATATAAATTATGATGTAAATCTGATAAATTTAAAAACACCTTACTTTTACATTAAAAGCCGTCTACTTTTGGATGGAAGCATAAAAGGTGATATAAAAAACTATATCATCAGAGGAAAAGGAAAACTCTTTAGAGCCAATACAAATTTTATAATATCTCTAAATAAAAAAATGATAAAAAGTTTGAAGATTAATGCTAGCAATGTAAGAATGGAGGAGATTTCCCCCTTGTTAAAACTACCAGTTTATACACAAGGAATGCTAGATATAAATGCAGATTTTAACTCAAGTGATGGAGTGAATTTTAATGGTGTTGCAAAGAGCACTATATACTATGGAATTTTAAACAATAGTGTTATAAAACATCAATTTGGAATTGCATTTAATAATGCAGTAACCTATAAAGGAAAAATTAATGCTATTATCCAAGAGGGTGTTATTAGAGGTGGAGGCGAGCTTTTTTCAAGCCTTGCTAAATTAAAATTTAAAAATAGCGTGATTGATACAAAAACAGAGAATTTTAGTAGTGATTTTAATCTTTTTGTGCCAAATCTTCAAGCTCTTAAGCCTTTAATAGGAGAAAATTTAATAGGAGATATAGCATTTAATGGAAAGATAAAACTACAAGATAAAATCCTAAGTGCTAGAGTTGCGAGCAAAAAATTTGGTGGAAATTTAACGGCTACACTTAGAGATAAAACTGCAAATTTAAACTTTACCAATCTAAGATCACAAGATATCTTCAAGATGCTAGGAAGTAGTAGATATTTTAGCTCCAAAATTGATGGAGAAATGGAAATAGCAAACATATCAAAACCTCTTTTAGTGTCTGATATCAGAGTGAGAGAGGGGAGATTTTATGTAAAGCCTGTGCAAAATTTATTAGGTTTGAAGCTTCCACTTAACAATAATTTCTCTTTGCACATAAATAGTTTTCCAAGTGATAAAAACTTAACTATAAAAACAAATTTTGTCTCTAGTATGTTTGATTTAAGAGGTAAAAATATAAGTATTGATTTAAATAGTAGCAAATATAAAGGAGAGTATGTTTTTGGTGTAAAAGATTTGTCAAATATCAGTTTTATAACAAAAAGAGAGCTAAGAGGGAAGTTAAATATAGTTGGAAAATTTGAGGGAGAAAAAGAAAATTATAAGATAGATGGGCAAAGTAAATTTTTGGATACGAACAGTTCATTTGTATTTGAAAACGGTGTTGCAAATGTAAATATATCAAATTTGCAAACATCAAGACTTTTATATACAGCGTATTTACCAGAAATTTTTAACTCAAATGCTGATGTAAATGTCACTTATGATGTGTTAAATAAAAAAGGAGAATTTTTTGCCAAAGCTATTGATGGAAAACTTAGACAAGGAGTGTTAAGCGATTTGGTGTTTGCCACAACAAAATATGACTTAACAAAGGAGCTTTATGATGATACTAAACTAGAGGGAAATATAGATAAAGATATAGTAAATTTCAACTTTTTAGCCAAAAGTAAAAATAGTGATATAAATCTAACAAATGCTATCGTGAACCTGCAAACAAAGCAATTAGACTCAAAATTTGCTGTAAAAGTAGGTGATAAAGATTTGAATGGAGAGATAAAAGGAGCCGTAGAAAAACCTAAAATAGAGATAAAATCATCACAATATATAAAAAATAAAATAGAAAAAATCATAGATAAAAAAGTACCCCAAGATTTAAAAGAGCCGATAAAAAACCTTTTAAATCTATTTGGTTAACCAATTTGTAAGTTACAAAGAGCTATAATTTCGTCCTCATAAAAGTGTCAAGGTAGCTCAGCTGGTTAGAGCGCTGGTCTCATAAGCCGGAGGTCGGGAGTTCAAGTCTCCCTCTTGACACCAAATCTTCAATCAACCAAATCCCTATAAATAGGGCTTCACAGCCAATTTGGGAAACTTAAACTGATTGGGAAACTTTTAGAGAGACTTCAACTATTAAACACCAAATACTTACTAAAACGAGATGATACTTATTACATATCATTAAAGTTATCTTCTAAAACAACCTATAAGAAATCATTACACACAAATAATTTTATATATGCCAATATAATAAAGTTGAAAATCATTAATCATTTGAAAAAAGTAGATGAAAATCTACCCTTTACAAAGGTGCTTTATCCACTTACTGATGCTGATAAGAAAATACTTTTTTCAAGTAGCAATGATGAAGAATATTTTATTAGAAAAATAGTGATAGAGATAAGCCAAAAGTTAAGTATGAGTAAAAAAACTTCTACTACACCATATATAGCTACACCACCAAGTAGAATAAAAATACAAACATTAGAAAAATCTTGTGAGCATTTTATCAACTTCAAATCAAAAATAGTATCTCCAAAAGTTATCATAAAGTATAACCAAACCATAGATTATATGTATGTGTATTTTACTTAAACAATAGATGTTGAAAAAATTGATATTAAAGCTGCCAATGATTTTGGATTATTTCTTTTAGTATTGATCTGGCTACACTATTTCATACTCAGAATACAAAGTAATTCTTTGATA
>CAZRAK010000030.1:0-20940 GCA_964598135.1 uncultured Campylobacterales bacterium | reverse complement strand
ATTATAAAGATGATAGCAATTATTAATGTTGTTGACTGGATAACGGGAAAATCTCTTTGATATACAGCGTTTACTAACCATTTCCCAATTCCTGGCCATGAAAATGTTGTCTCGGTAAGAATTGCTCCAGCAAATAAACTCCCTAACATCAGTCCGATTATGGTAACAACTGGCATCATGGCATTTCTTAGGGCATGAATAAAGATAACTTGAAATCTACTACAACCTTTTGCACGAGCTGTTTTTATGTACTCCTCTTTCATAACTTCAATCATACTACTTCTTGTCATTCTTGCAATTATCGCCATAGGTATGGTTCCAAGTGCGATAGCAGGAAGAATTAGATGTTTTAGTGCATCCCAAAAAGCTGGTATATTGTCCGTTAGTAGTGAGTCTACTAAGTATAGTCCTGTGATATGGTCTATATCAAATTGATATCCAAGTCGTCCTGAAACAGGAAGCCACCCAAGCCGCACAGAGAAAAAATATATAAGCACAAGCCCTAGCCAAAAGACGGGCATCGACACCCCAGCAAGTGCGCCAAACATACTTCCATAATCAAATATAGAGTACCTCTTTACAGCTGAGATTATTCCTGCCCCAATTCCCAAAATAATAGCAAAAAACATAGCTACTAATGATAATTCAACAGTTGCAGGGAAACGATCTAGAAATTCTCTCATCACTTCTTCGTTGCTATTTGCTGATTTGCCAAAATCTCCGTGGGAGAGATTTTTTATATAGATAAAATATTGTTGATAAAGTGGCTTATCAAGACCCATTTGAGCTCTTAAATCAGCGATAGATTGCTTATTTGCTTTGTCACCAAGAATGGCAGCAGCTGGGTCCCCAGGTGTTAAGTGTACCATAGAAAAAACAAGTAGCGTAACACCAAAAATTGTTGGAATTGTCCAAAGTAGTCTTTTAACAATGTAAGAAAACAAAAATACTCCTAATAATATTTTTTATAACTTTTGAAAAGAATATGAAAAATTGTTTTGAAAAGTTATAAAAGAGAGGGTAGTCCCCTCTTTTATATTGCGAAGGTTTATCCTCTATTTAAACCAAACTTTATTGAATCTTCTTTTACCCATAGGGTCAAGTTTGAAATTCATAACATTGCTTCTAATAGGTTCAACCACTAAAGAGTTTGCTATAGTTACCCAAGGAACTTGCTTGGCAAATATTTCTTGAGCCTCCATATAAAGTTTTGTTCTTACTTTTATGTCAGTTGTAGTTTTTGCTTGTGCGATTAATGCGTCAAATTTTTTATTTTTCCATCCAGCTCTATTTGCCGCAGGAATTTTTGCAGCATTTGAAGTTAGAAGAACATTTAAGAAGTTATCAGGGTCTCCATTGTCGCCAGTCCATCCAAGCAGAGTTGAATCATCTTCATAATGTCTTCCTTTGTCAAGATAAGTACCCCAATCATAACTTACAATTTTTGTAGTTATTCCTACATTTGTAAGGTCAGCTTGTATCGCCTCAGCTACTTTTCTAGCATTTGGCATATATGGACGAGCCACAGGCATAGCCCAAAGGTCAAATGATAGTTTTGAATATCCAGCTTCTTTAAGAAGTTGTTTTGCTTTTTTAGGATTATACTTATACTTTGTTATGTTTGGATTATAGCTCCACATAGTTGGTGGAATTGGAGAGTATGCTGGTCTTCCAAAGCCTGCATAAATCGCTTTAACTATAGCCTCTTTGTTGATAGCATAATTAATAGCTCTTCTTACTCTTACATCTTTAAAGGGAGCAAATTTTACTTGGTCAAGTGCAAGATATCCTACATTTAGTCCCTCTTGTTTTACAAGTTTAATCTTTGGATTTGCAGCAAGTCCAGCTATCTCTTCAGGATTTGGAAAGTCCATAACTTGGATAGATCCCACTTTTAATTCAGCTGCTCTAACAGAAGAGTTTGTGATAACTTTTAAGATGAGTTTTTTAATATAAGGTTTGCCTTCCCAATAGTTTTCATTGGCTGTAAAAACTATTCTATCATCTTTTATCCACTTTTGAAATACAAAAGGACCAGTTCCTACAGGGTACCTTGCGAGTCTATCTGCTTTACCCTCTTTAAGTAGGCTCATAGCATAGTCTTTTGATAAAATTGATGCAAAGTCCATAGCCATATTTGATAAAAATGGGGCTTCAGGCTTTTTTAATGTAATTTTTACAGTATATTTATCAATTTTAATAACATTTTTTACAATTTCATTCATATCCATAGCACCCCAATACTTGTAAGAGCCACCTATTTTGTTATATGGATTAGTTTTATCATATTGTCTTTTTATTGAAAACACAACATCGTCTGCCGTAAATTCATTTCTCTTTTTATAAAACTTTGTAGGGTGAAAATAGACACCATGCCTTAGGTGAAATACATAAGATAGACCATCTTTTGCAACATCCCAAGAAGTGGCAAGTCCTGGTTCCATTATAGTTGTTCCATTTTTAAACTGAACCAAAGTGTTGTATACTTGTGTTGAAGCATAGAAGCTTTCTCCATCTGTCACATGTGCTGGGTCAATGGAAACTGAATCTCCACTTCTTCCAAATACCAATACCCCACCATATTTAGGTGCTGCATACATCAAAGTTGTTGCGAACAGCAAAGCTGTTATAAGTAGTTTTCTCATGAATTACCTCCATATAAATTTTTTAATTCAGTGTAATTGTATCAAAGTTTCATAGCATGAAACCTAAATTATAGTGAAATTTCTCTATTTTGCTATAATTTCAATTATTAAAGTCAAAAGTGAGTAAAAACGAAATGATTATTAAAGATATCAAGATAAAAATAACCAAAATACCTCTTATAAAGCCTTTTAAAACAGCTTTGAGAATTGTTCGTGAACTAGAGTCAATAGTTGTGATAATATCGACACAAAGGGGATTCGTGGGTTATGGAGAGACTGCTCCAACCTTCGCAGTTACTGGTGATTCAAAAAAATTAATACTAAAAGACTTACATATAATAGGCAAAAATATAATAGGAAAATCAGTATTAAATTTTAGTGAATTGCTAGATATAGTGCATAATAGCGTTGAGAAAAATTTTAGTGCAAAATCTGCTATAGAAATAGCCCTGTATGATCTCTTGGCACAAAATTTTAAAACACCTCTTTATAAATTTTTAGGTGGATATAAAAGTGTTTTTAAAACAGGAATTACTATAAGTTTAAATGATATAGATACAATGGTAAAAGATGCACTCGAAGCACAAAATATGGGCTTTAACTCTTTAAAAATAAAACTAGGAAGTGATTATAAAGAAGATATACAAAGAGTTGTGAAAATTTATAAATCTCTTTTAAAAGATACAAGTTTAAAGCTAGATGCAAATCAAGGTTGGAGTAAAGAGGAGTGCATAAAATTTTTAAACACCATGGAAGATAAAAATATACCCATAGAGTTGATAGAACAACCAGTAAAAAAAGATGATATTAAGGGATTAAAATATATAAAACACAGAACCTCTATACCTATATTGGCTGATGAGAGTGTTTTTTCACCGATGGATGCCATAAAAATTCTTGAAGAAGAGGCGGTTGATTTTATAAATATCAAGTTAGATAAGTGTGGTGGAATCTCAAAAGCTTTACAGATAGCTGATATTTGTAAGCTATATGATGTGAAATGTATGATAGGATGTATGCTTGAAGGTGCTATTAGTGTAGGAGCAGCTGCACATGTAGCAAGTGCAAAAAGTAACACAATAACCATGTTTGATTTAGATGCTCCAATACTTTGCAAATCAACATCAATTAAAGGTGGAGTTAAATTTAAACTTTCGGACATAGAGTTATCGAATAATTATGGTTTGGGAGTTGATATTGAGCTTTAAATTGTATAATTCGAAATTTACATAAAGATACTGTAGTAAAAAAAAGGAACAAAATATTGAATAATAAAAAATTAACAGGAAAAGTATTAGGTGTCTTTAGTGCAGGCTTAGACTCAAAAGGACTTCCAAGACCAGTAGTCGAAAAACTCGTTTTAAAAGAGGGTTATGGCATAGAAAATGATAAATTTGCTGGAGATAAGCTATATAAAGCAGTTATGGTTATAGGCAAAATTTCTTATGATATGGCTAAAGATGAAGGAATTAAACTGCAAGGTGGAAGTTATGGTGAAAATATACTTTTAGACCTAGACCCGCATGAGTTAAATATTGGCGATAGATTGCAAATAGATGATGCTATTATTGAGCTAACACAAAAATGCTCTATTTGCGACCATTTAGCAGTTTTTGGAGAGAAGTTACCAAAACTGATAAAAAAATATAGAGGATTATACTGTAAAATCATAAAGAGTGGAACTATTGTAATAGGCTCAACTCTTTTAGTAAAACCTGCTTAAACTCTTCAAAATCAGGTAGATTTAAGCTCGCCTCTCTTTGTTTTTTACCCCACATAGGTTCAGGAAAATGTGAATCATTTTCAAATCTAGCCATTACATGTATATGAAGATGAGGTAAATAATTTCCAAATATAGCTATATTTACTTTTTTGGGATGATAATATTTTATCATTTGTGTTTCAATAAGTAACATGGTCTGAAAAAGTTTTTCCCTTGTTTGCTCGTCACAGTCACTTAGCTCTTTATAATTAAATTGTGTAAAAATCTTTAACCAAGGTATTTCCGAACTTTCAATTTCAATATAAATCAGAGGATTTTCATAAATTTTCATATTTATCCTTGAATGAGTTTGTAAATTATATCCTAAATATTAACTAACTGTTAAGATATTGGCTTTATAATAGTTAACTAACCTTACATACTACCTAAAGGAGTGGATATGCTTATTAAAATATCTGTAATTTTATTGATTCCATTTGTTACATTTGCGTTGAGTTTAAAAGATGCAAGACATTTGATGGATAGAACCTCTTTTGGGCTTAGCCAAAAAGATTTTCAAATCCTAAAAAATAAGAGTAGAGTTGAAGCGGTAAATTGGCTAATAATTCAAAATAGCTCAAACTATAAACCAACTTTACCTTCTTGGGCAAATTCACCATTAATTAAAAATAAGCCAATAAAAAAAATGAATCCAAAAGAGAGAGAAAGTTTTAGAAAAAAATATAAAAAAAGAGTTATGAATCTCAAAAGTTGGTGGCTAAAAACTATGATTGAGACAAAAACACCCTTGAGGGAAAAAATGACGCTTTTTTGGCATAATCATTTTACCTCAAGTATCAAAAAAGTGAGATCTCCATATCTCATGCTGAAACAAAATGAACTCTTAAGAAATTATGCAATGAGGAGTTTTATAGATTTTTTACACGCAATCTCCAAAGACCCAGCAATGATAATTTACTTGGATAACCAAAGTAATAAAAAACAAAAAGCAAATGAAAATTTTGCAAGAGAGGTGATGGAACTTTTCACGCTTGGAGTTGGGCGTTATAATGAAAAAGATATAAAAGAATCAGCCCGTGCGTATACAGGCTGGCATGTAAATCGCAAAAAAGCAAAGTTTGTTTTTGTCAAAAAATTTCATGATTATGGGCAAAAAGAGTTTTTAGGACAAAAAGGAAATTTTGATGGTGATGATATACTCAATATTATTCTAGAACAAAAAACAACAGCACAATTTATAACAATCAAATTTTATAAAGAATTTATAAATGATAACGACATAGATAAAAAAGAGATAAAGAGAATTTCGGATATTTTTTATCACAGTGGATACAATATAGCTACACTTTTAAGAGAGATACTATTAAGTCCTGATTTTTGGGCTGAGAAAAATAGAGGTGTTTTAGTAAAATCACCAGTAGAGCTACTAGTTGGAACGCTAAGAGCATTTGATTTGAAACCTAAAAATGTTAAACCTTTAGTGTATGCCTTAAAACAGCTAAAACAAGACCTACTTGACCCACCAAATGTAAAGGGTTGGATTGGCGGAGTTGATTGGTTAGATTCTAGCTCCGTTCTTCTAAGAAATCAGATAATAAGTAGATTTTCAAGGGACAAAAAGATGGGTAAAAAAAGAGGTATGATGATGCAAATGAAAGATACTTTTACATTTAAGAAAGGCATTTCCAAAGAAAAAAAAGTAGAGTTTTTAAAAGAGTATCTTCTATCACTAGAACCAGTTAATAAAGTAAATTATAAGCAAAATATCAAAAAAATTATAGCTGATCTTGTAAAAGATCCAGTTTATCAACTAAAATAGAAGGAGCTAATATGTTAGACAGAAGAGAATTTATAAGATATTTGATGGCAAGTGGTCTATTTTTGAGTTTTCCTTCGATTTTAAATGCAAAGGAGTTAAATGGTAAAACTCTAATTTTAGTTGAGTTAAAAGGCGGAAATGATGGATTAAATACTATTATTCCTTATGGAAATCCACTCTACTATGATTTAAGAAAAAGTATCTCTATAGAAAAAAATAGGATTATTCCTATAGATAAAGATATAGGTTTTCATCCCTCCCTTCGTGGGCTTAGCGATATATATAAAGATGGTGATTTGGCTATACTGCAAGGAGTAGGATATGCAAATCCAAATAAATCACATTTTAGGTCTATTGAGATATGGGAAAGTGCTTCAAAATCAGACCAATACCTAGATAACGGTTGGATTACAGATATTTTTTTAAACAATCCTGTGCAAAATGAGATTGATGGTATCGTGATGGGTAAAAATTCACTAGGACCTATGTATGGGAAGGGAATAAAAACTTTAGATATAGACAATCCAGACAGATTTATACAAAGATCAAAATATATGAAGAAAACAGAAGATAATGGCTTAGTTCATGATTTAGCATTAAATTATCTTTTGAATGTTCAAAAAGAGATAAACAACTCAAAGAAACTGCTAGCAAAAAAGCTAATATCATCAAAAAAATTTAATTCCAAGGGCTTTTCTAAAAATAGTTTTTCAAGAGATTTATATCAAACTTGCAGAATAATTTTAAGTCAATTGAATATACCTGTTATCAAAGTAAGCTTAGGAAGTTTTGACACTCACACATATCAACTAAATCGACAAAATAAGTTGCTAAAAACTCTTGGGAATGGATTGGCTGAGTTGAAAAAAGCACTAAAAGAAAATGGAAAATGGGAGGATACACTAATAGTGACATATAGTGAATTTGGAAGAAGAGTGAGTGAGAATGCGAGTAAAGGAACAGACCATGGCAAAGCAAGTATGCACTTTATGCTTGGTGGAAAAGTAAATGGTGGTTTATATGGTAAGTTTCCTAGTTTAAGTGATTTGGATAATGGAGATTTGAGATATAACTTAGATTTTAAATCAATTAATAATACAATAGTGGAAGATTGGTGGGGTTATAAAGCAACAAAAAGGCTAAAAGATTATAATAAAATTAAAGAAATATTAAAAGCATAAGTTGTTTTTTATTATCATACAGTTTGTTGTTAATACTGATTAATAGTTTTGCAGTATTAAAATTAGATAAGAGTGTTTGGTTAGTTAAAAGCTTAAATTTGCCAATGAGATAGAAAATATAGGCAAACTGACTAAAATTTTACTTTTTTTTGTTACAATGTGCATATATGATTTTAAATAAGGAGAAGATATGCAAAAAGTTTTATATATTACTGATAGAGAAGAGTATTCTGAGCACAATTTTATAGGGCCTCTTTTTGAAAAATACCTGCAAGAATATTTAGAGATAGATATTATATATTTTACAAAATTTAAGAGTTATTTTGGACGCAAGGATAATCTTTTTGTTATTCCAGAGCATGAAAAAAAGAATCTATTTGCGTGTTTGGAAGATAATAAAATAAATGTTTCTAGTTATGATTGTGTTATAGTAAGAAATATGCATGATGTTTTAGAGTATGTGCTTGAAAATAAAAATAAATACAATATCAAAGTAGCTTTTAGATTATCGTTTCCAAAAATTACAGGTGAATTAGAAAGAGCAAAAGCAGAAAACAGATCAAGTTTGATTCAAATTGTGAACCATAGAATAAAAACATATATAAAATCAAAACTTATAGATAGGTGCGATATATTTATGCCAACTTCCAAACAGATGCAAGAGGTATATTATCCTGATGTTACTGCTAAGATATTCATAGTGCCCTCAGCAATCGATCCTGAAAGACTTCATAAAAAAGTTACAAGAGAGGATGAAAAAATCATTTTTGCATATGATGGAACGCTTAGTAAACTTAGGAATTTTGAGCTAGTTTTAGAAGCATTTAAAAATGTAAAAAAAGATAATTGGGAGCTAAATATATCAACAAAAGATGTGGAGCATGCCAAAGAGTATGCTGCGTCTTGTGCTGAGATTTTTGACAAAATCAAAATTTCAAAAGCAAGTACCAAAGAGGAGCTTTTAGATTTTATTACAAGATGTGATATAGGATTGGCACTTTTGCCAGATATTAGTATTTTTAATACTTCTGTGCATTTGAAGATTATGGATTATTATACGAGTGGAGTTCCTTCGCTTATGTCGAATAATACTCAAAACAGTTCCATTTTTACAAATGAAAAAGATGCATGGTTATGCAATTTTGATGTTATGGAGATAACAAAACAGTTGGAAAATATCATAAATACTCCAAGAAAAAAGATAAGAGAGATGGGGAAACTAGGGCAAAAAAGACTTTTAGACGTGAGAAATTATAAGGTAATAGCTCAAAGACTCTCTACGGCATTAGAGGAGCTCTAAAAATAAGCTAAGTTTATCATCCTTTTTTATCAAATTGAAATAAATTTTCTGCTAAAATACAAAAAATTTAATACAGACCGTTTGGTCACAAGGTAAGTAATATGGACAAATTACAAAGAACAGTCTTATTTGACAAACATCAAAAACTCAATGCTAAAAATGTTGGCTTTTGTGGTTGGGAGATGCCTGTTCAGTACGAAGGAGTTATCAAAGAGCATGAAGCTTGCAGAAATGGTGCAGCTCTTTTTGATATATCTCACATGGGAGAGTTTTTTTATGAAGGTGATATCGCAAATAGTGGTATCAATAATGCAACTACGACTGATTTTGTAAAACTACCAGTTGGAAAATGCAAGTATGGTTTTTTGCTAAATGAGCAAGGTGGTGTGATAGACGACCTGATTGTTTATAAGTTAGATGATACGCATTTAATGTTCGTGGTAAATGCAGCTAGAATCGATGTTGATTTCAAGCAGATAAAATCTCATATAAAAAGTGGAACATTTCAAAACAGATCAAGCCAAACTTCAAAGATAGATATACAAGGTCCAAAATCAAAAGAGATACTCCAAACTCTTGTATCATTTGATTTAGGTGAACTTAAATATTTTGGTTTCAAGCAAACTACTTTGCTTGATGCACTTACAATTGTAAGCCAAACTGGCTATACAGGTGAACTTGGATATGAGTTATATGTTGATAATGACACCGCACCAAAACTTTGGGATAGGCTCATAGAGCTTGGAGCAGTTCCTGCAGGATTAGGAGCTAGAGATGTTTTAAGGCTTGAAAAAGGATATAGTTTGTATGGTCATGAGTTAGACGAACAAACTACTCCAGCAGAAGCGGGAATAGACTGTTTTGTGCAGTATAAGAACCATGATTTCACAGGCAAAGAGGCACTTTTAAAGCAAAAAGAAGAGGGAATTTCTAAAGTTATCATACCTTTTACAACAAACTCTAAAAGAGCGCCAAGAAACGGATTTGATATATATCAAAATGGTAAAAAAATTGGAATTGTAACAAGTGGAACATATGCACCATCAGTCCAAAGCGGAATAGGACTTGGTTTTGTAGATGTTAAATCATACGACAAAAATGCACAGTTAGAGTTAAGAACAGGCAGAGGAAGCATACCGATATACAAAGCTACTCTTCCATTTTACAAATAAAAAATAGTAAATTCCTTTCTCACTAAGACTAAAGTCTAAGCAAAAGGAATTTTTAATGGGTTTTGCCCATAAAGAAGGATAAATTAAATGAAAAAATACACAAATGAACATGAATGGATAGAATTAGACGGCGATACAGCAATGATTGGCTTATCAGCTTATGCAGTAAAGGAGCTTGGAGACATCACATTTGTTGAACTCCCAGAGATTGGACAGAGCGCTAACAAAGGCAAAAGTATCGCTTTTATCGAGTCAGTAAAAGCGGCTAGTGATATATATGCACCACTTAGCGGTGAAATTGTAGAGGTAAATGAAGAGCTTGAAAATGCACCTGAGCTTTTAAATGAAGATGCGCAAGGTACTTGGATTATGAAGATAAAAGTAAGTGATGCTAGTGAGTTAGATACACTCTTAGATGAATCTGCTTACAATACTTATACAGCGTCTTTATAGAAGTTTTTTATGCCATATACCCCACACACACAAAATGATGTGCAACGAATACTCGCACAAATCGGCATAGAAGATGAGAGTGAGCTTTTTGCCACAATTCCACAAGAATTAAGAGCGAAAAGTTTTGATTTAAATGAAGGGCTTAGTGAATTTGAAGTATATGAGAATTTCAAAGAGATGGCAAGCAAAAATGATACTTCAAAAGTATGCTTTTTAGGTGGCGGATATTATGACCATATCATACCCTCAGCCGTAGATGCACTCTCAGGTCGTAGTGAATTTTACACAGCTTATACGCCTTATCAAGCTGAAGCTTCACAAGGAACTTTGCAAGCTTTGTATGAGTATCAAAGTTTAGTTTGTGAGTTAACTGGTATGGAAGTGACAAATGCTTCCATGTACGATGGCGGAACCGCTATGGCAGAAGCTGCTTTGATGGCGATAAGAGTTACAAAACGCAATAAAATTATAATAGACAGCGGTGTAAATCCAATATATATAAAGATAGTAAAGACATATTTAGCCTATCATGACATAGAAGTGGTGGTTATGCAAGTTAAGAGTGATAAAGTAAATCTTGATGAGCTAATTTCTTTGATAGATGACACAGTAGCTGGATATATTTTCCAAAATCCAAACTTTTTTGGCTCTTTAGAGGATTATACCAAGATAGTTGAATCTTTGCATTTAGTAAAAGCTTTGGCAATTATGAGTGCTTATCCGATATCTTTAGGAGCTTTAAAAACTCCAGGTGAGTTGGATGCGGATATATATTGTGGTGATGGACAGAGTTTGGGAAATTATCTCGGTTTTGGAGGTCCTAGTTTTGGCATACTTGCAACTAAACAAAAGTATGTAAGAAATTTACCAGGTAGAATCGTAGGGCTTACAAATGATAGAAATGATAAAAGAGCTTATGTTTTGACACTTCAAGCAAGGGAGCAACATATAAGACGACAAAAAGCAACTTCAAATATATGTAGCAACCAAAATCTTATGACTCTAAGGGCAACAATTTTTATGTCACTTTTAGGAAAAGAGGGGTTTGAAAAGCTTTCTTTTCAAAATTATAACAATGCGAATTATCTAAAGAATGAACTTTCGAAAAATAACAAAATAAAGATTTTCAACCAAAATCCGACATTTAATGAGTTTGTCTTAGAGTTACCGATAAGCGGAGATGAGTTTTTAGATAAGATGAGCCAAAAGGGATTTTTTGCGGGATTGAAACTAAGTGCATTATACGAAAATTTTGAAAACAGAGTGCTTGTAAGTGTCACAGAAAAACGAACAAAGACACAGATGGACAACTTTGTAGCTAGTGCAAAGGAGGTGCTATCATGAGTGCCACAATATTTGAAAAATCAAGTCTCGGCAGAAGTGGCGTGAAACTTCCTAGACAACAAGTTGCAGATGCTAAGAGCTTGGATAAAACACTCTTAAGAAAACAAAAAGCCTCATTACCAGAACTTAGTGAATTTGATGTGGTTAGACACTTTACAAATCTCTCAAAAAAGAACTTCTCTATTGACTCAAACTTTTATCCTTTGGGAAGTTGCACGATGAAGTACAATCCAAAGATACAAGAGAGAGTAGGGGCACTTGATGGTTTTGTAAATCTTCATCCTCATCACATCACAAATGCTAAACCACAGTTTATGCAAGGAGCACTACAGAGTCTAAAAATCATTGAAGATGATTTAAAAGAGATTACAGGCATGGATGCTTTTACTCTCACCCCTGAAGCTGGGGCTCACGGAGAGATGACAGGAATTATGACTATCGGTGCTTATCACAAAAAAAGAGGAAATAAAAAGAAGTATGTCATAGTGCCAGATTCATCGCACGGAACAAACCCTGCAACTGCGGCGATGGTTGATTATGAAGTAATCACAGTAAAATCAAATGCAAAGGGTGGCATGGATGTTGAAGCTTTCAAAAAGGCTATCAGCGATGAAGTGGCAGCTGTGATGATGACTGTGCCAAATACCGTTGGACTTTTCAACCCTGACATCAAAAAGATTTGTGATATCGCTCATGAGCATGATGCTTTGATGTATTATGATGGAGCAAACTTAAATGCGATTTTGGGACTTATAAGACCAGGCGATGTCGGTTTTGATGTTGTTCATCTTAATCTTCATAAAACTTTTGCAACACCTCATGGCGGTGGAGGCCCTGGAAGTGGACCAGTTGGCGTAAAAGAGCATTTGATAGAATTTTTGCCAGACCTCAGAGTTGGCTTCAAAGAAGATAGAGGATACTTTATACAAGAGCCAAGCAAGACAAGCATAGGAAAGGTTTCGCCATTTTTTGGAAACTACCTTATTACACTAAGGGCTTTGGTTTACATGCAAACTTTAGGAAAAGAAGGGATGATAAATGTCAGCCAAAAAGCAGTACTAAATGCAAACTATATACTCTCAAAACTGAAAAATTATCTTGATACGCCTTATGATGTATTTTGTATGCATGAGTGTGTGTTAAGTGCGCAAAGCCTGTATAAAGAGTATCATGTAAGTACACTTGATATAGCTAAGTATCTGCTAGATTTTGGGCTTCATGCACCTACTATCTACTTTCCACTTATAGTTCCTGAAGCTATAATGATAGAGCCAACAGAGACTGAAAATATAGACACTATGGACTACTTTTGTCAAAAGCTCATAGATGCAGTAGAGTTGGCAAAGAGCAATCCTGAAACTTTTAAAGAGTTTCCAAAGACTTTGCCTATCAGCAGAGCAGATGAGACAAAAGCCGCAAGGTCACTAAACATAAGATGGCAAGAGAATTAAAAAAAGAGTGGAGATTTGTCGATTCGCCAAGCCTCAGTGCTAAGGAAAACATGGCGATAGACGAATCTCTATTGCTCGAATGTAAAGATATACCAGTTTTTAGACTCTACTCTTGGGAGCCAAACTGTTTTAGTATAGGTAGATTTCAAAAGATAGAAGATGTAGAAGATTGGCAAAGATATGGTAAAAAATGGGCGAAAAGAATCACAGGTGGTGGTTTGCTTTTGCACGGTTTTGATGTTTCATATGCAGTTGTAATGCCCATAAATTTGCTTGGAAAAAGAAGCGTTAAAGAGAGTTATGAGTATATCTGCAAATTTATTCTAAACTTTTATAAAAACTTAGGACTCAATCCAAATTGGGCAAAAGATATCTTTGCCAATTCACTCTCGCACAGCTCTTTTTGTCAAGAGGGTTTCGAGCCATATGACATCATAATAGAGGGCAAAAAGATAGGCGGAAATGCCCAAAAAAGAACAAAAAATTTCATACTCCAACACGGCTCAATCCCCATAAAAACCGACAAGAGAAAACACGCAGGACACTCTTTAGAAGAGTTTGGTATAAAATTAGATATAAACCAAACCAAAAAACTCTTAATGCGCGAGTTCTGGAATTCCCCTGTTTGAAGTTAAGCATAACCCCATTCATGAAACTTTTTTTGAAGACTACTATCATCTTCAAAAGTTTTAAAATAAAGGTATTCAGGTGCTAAATCTAAGTCATCACCCCACTTTAAAGTATAGTCCACTTGAAATTGTTTGAACTTTTCTATATTTTCTAATTCTTTAAATGGTTTTATTTTTCCATTCATAATAAAGTCTTTTAAATCTACTTTACCTTTTTTATGGTCACTAAATTCTAATAATATTTTATACTCATTTTCATAATTGGCATTTAATATACTTAGCATTTCCGCTCCTTAAACTAGAGGATTTATTTTATGATATTCACCAGTTGCTTTGATGTTTTCCCAATTTTGTAGTAATTCATTTTGGTGGTCTTCAGCCCATTCCACAATAAGTCCAAGAACTTTAGATGGTACTTTACCTTCCATCACACCAAATGTTTTTATATTTATAGAAGCATTATGTTCATTATATTCTACATGAAAGTGTGGTGGATTATGTTCATTAAAGTACATAAAGACTTTTATACCTAAAAATCTACTTATCTCTGGCATGAATATTCCTTGCAATTTAAATATTCATAATTATATCAAAATTCTATAATTTGTATGCTTCTAGTAATTTTTTTATTTTGTGGGTACAGTATACTTCTTCTTTAAGACGCTTATTCACCGTTATGGCATTGGGGGGGGGTAAGGTTTGACTTTTTGATTGCTTTTTGCATCTATCCCATTTCAAAAAGTCAAAAGTCAAACCCTGACCCAACTCTGACTCCATTATCTAAAATTATTATCTCCTTTGGGTTCTTCTATTCTTTGGTCTATTTTTTTTTCGCTCAAGATTTATGGGTTCTGGTTTTATACTTAAGTCTGGTTCATATCCTTTTATGGTTATTTTTTTGATTTTTTGATTTGTTAGTTTTTCTATTCCTCGCAGATATTCTAACTCATCTACGCACACTAGTGAACTAGCAATTCCGTCGTTTCCAGCTCTTCCTGTTCTTCCAATCCTGTGGATATAATCTTCGCTGATATTTGGCAATTCAAAATTTACAACATTTGGCAGTTGTTCTATATCAATGCCTCTTGCAGCTATGTCAGTTGCTACAAGAACGCTAACGGCTCCTTTTTTAAAGTCAGATAGTGCCTTGGTTCTTGCTCCTTGACTTTTATTGCCATGGATTGCAGCTGAGCTTATGCCGTCCATCATTAACTGTTTGCTGAGACGATTTGCTCCGTGTTTTGTTCTTGTAAAAACTAGAACCTGTTTCCATTTTTCACTCTTTATGAGATGTGTTAGTAGATCTCGTTTTTTTGTTTTATCTACAGGGTGTATGATTTGTCGTATATCTTTTGCGGTTGCATTTCTTTTTGCTACTTCTATCAGCACTGGAGTATTCAAGAGATTGTCCGCTAATTTTTTTATATCATTTGAAAATGTCGCTGAAAAAAGCAGGGTTTGCTTTTTCTTAGGCAATATCGCTAAAACTTTTTTTATATCATGTATAAAACCCATATCCAGCATCCTATCGGCTTCATCTAAAATAAGATACTCTACATGTGAGAGATCTACTGTCCTTTGACCAACATGATCTAGCAATCTCCCTGGAGTCGCCACTAAAATATCCAAACCTCCGCGAAGAGTAGAAATCTGAGGATTTATCCCAACCCCTCCAAATACTATGGATGATTTTAAAGGAAGATATTTCCCATAAGTTTTTACACTCTCTGCGACTTGTGCTGCTAGCTCTCTTGTTGGTGTAAGTATAAGTGCACGAACTTGTTTGCTAACTCTTTTTTTAGAGTTTGTGCTAAGCAGTTGCAAAAGAGGGAGAGTAAAACCTGCTGTTTTGCCAGTTCCTGTTTGAGCACCTGCTAAGACATCTTTGCCTTTAAGTATAACAGGGATAGCTTTTTCCTGGATTGGAGTTGGCTTATCATAGCCCTCATCTTTTATTGCATGTAGTATAGGTTTACTTAAACCCAAAGTTGTAAATGACATTGTTTGCCTTGTGTGAGTACCAAAGGTACTTATAGCTTTCGAAAAGTAAAAACTTTCTCGATCAAAGCCATAAAATTAAGATTGTTAAGTTATCAATTGATTACAGAAACGAAGTCAGTCGTCGATCGAAGATACGCTGAAATTGCTTTAGTATATCATAATTATGGTTAACTGTAAACAAATTCTAAAACAAAACTAGATACAATTCCAAACATAAGAGAAGGATATAATTTTGACTAAAAGAAAACCAGAGTGGCTACATAAAAAACTATTTTTTTCACAAAAGAGAGATGTGGAGCAAAAGCTTAAAAATATAGGAATTCATACAGTTTGTCAAGAGGCGATGTGCCCAAATATCTCTGAGTGTTTTTCTAAAAAAAATGCTACATTTATGATTTTGGGTGATACATGTACGAGAAGATGCAGTTTTTGTAATGTCAATAAAGGCAAACCTCATGAGTTGGATTTAAAAGAGCCCCAAAAAGTGGCAGATGCGGTGAGAGCTCTTGGTTTGAGGCATGTTGTTATCACTAGCGTGACTAGAGATGATTTGAGTGATGGTGGAGCTGAGATTTTTAGACGATGTGTCGAAGCCATCAAGAAGATGGATGAGCGTATTACGGTGGAGCTTTTGATACCTGATTTGAAAAACAACAAAGAGGCACTCGGAATTGTGGCAAATTCTGAAGCTGAGATTATCGGGCACAATATAGAGACGGTTCCTAGGCTTTATGAAGTAAGAGCGGGGGCACGCTATAAGCGCTCTTTGGAAGTTTTGAAGACGCTTAAGAGTTTAAATCCAAAAGTGAAAACCAAGAGTGCATTGATGCTAGGACTTGGAGAGAGAGAAGATGAGCTTAAAATAGTTTTGCAAGATTTACTTGATGCTAATTGCACTCTTTTGACTATGGGGCAGTATTTAGCACCTAGCAAGGCTCATGTGAGTGTAAAAGAGTATATAAAGCCACAAAAATTTGAAGAGTATGGCAAGATGGCAAAAGAGATGGGGTTTGAGTTTGTAAAAAGTTCGCCATATACTAGAAGTTCATACATGGCACACGAATATTTTGAAGGAAAAAAATGAAATTTGATGTTGTAGTTATAGGCGGCGGACCCGCAGGTGAAAAGTGCTCTACTATTTTGGCAAAGGCTGGCAAAAAAGTTTGTTTAGTTGAAAAAAATGAAAACCACATAGGCGGAACTTGTCTAAATGAAGGGTGTATCCCCGCTAAGCTTTATCTTGAGAGTGTGAGTTATCTTGGAAAAAGAAAATACTTACAAAGTTGCGGATTAAACATGCAAGATGTTTCATTTGATATGATTGCTTTGAAAGATAAAAAACAGGAGATGATAGGACAGATAAGAAAAGGAGCTAGAGCAAACATCAAAAGAGCAGGGGTTGAGACTATTTTTGGTTCGGCTTCTTTTGTGGGTGAAAACTCTATAATAGTAGATGAGCAAATTATCCAAGCAGATAAGTTTGTTATAGCAACAGGCTCCGTTCATCGTCCGCATCCACTTTTGAGAGTAGATAAAAAACAGATAATTTCAAGTGATGAAGTTTTTGAATTAGAAAAAATTCCAAGCTCTATCTTAGTCGTAGGTGGCGGCGCTATCGGGTGTGAATTTGCTACATTTTTTAATTCGCTTGGCTCCAAAGTTCACATAGCTGAATTTACTCCAAATCTAGTACCAGCCGAAGATGAAGATGTCGCAAAAACTCTAAAAAGAGAGTTGGAGCGAAAAGGTATAAGAGTGACTTTAAGTGCAAATGTAACAAGCTATATCAAAAATGAAAATAGTGTGCTTATAAAGATGGATACTCCTAAAGGTGAAACTAAAGAGAGTTATGAATTAATCTTGGTTTCAATTGGAAGAGCCCCAAATAGTGCAAACCTTGAACTTGAAAAAGTGGGAGTAAGAAGCGAAAGAGGATTTATAACAGTAGATGAAAATCTAAAAACCTCAAACCTAAATGTCTATGCTCTTGGCGATGTAATTTCAACTCCAGCCCTAGCTCATGTAGCTTACAATGAAGCAAAAGTAGTGGCGAATAATATACTAAATAAAAAGCAAATTCAGCCCTCAAATATTATCCCGTTTGTAACTTTTTGCCATCCACAAGTTGCAAGTGTTGGTTTAAATGAAAAAACTTTGAAAGAGCAAAAAATCGAGCATGAAGTGATAAAAAGTTTTTTCAAATCAAGTGCAAAAGCAAAGATAAAAGGTGATGACGGCGGATTTATAAAACTGATGTGTGATAAAGAGAGCGGAGTGATACTTGGGTGTGCCATGATAGGCAATGACACAACTGAACTCATACACGAAACTCTAATCGCAATAAATGCAAAACTAACAAAAGATGACTTAAAAGAGATGATTTTTGCTCACCCAACTTTGTCTGAATCATTGTGGAGTATGCTACAGTAGCAAAAATTGGTAATAAAAGTTTAAGAAAAAGAGTTATATACTATAATGCATGTATTTGTATAAAATAAAAGGTAGTTGGGCATAAGATGGCAGATTGTAAGATTTTATCTACATTTCAAAACGATGCACTTGATTGTGTGCAAAAAAATATCAAATTTTCTTTAAAGCTTGACGAAATATGTTCTTTATTGGCAAAAAATATCAGTGTTTCAGAATTTAAAATATTGGACAATAAACTGATATACAATGAAAATATACTTAAAAATGAGCTATATAATTCGATGGTTTTGTATGCCAAAAAATTGTTTAGAATGATTTCAAAAGAAGAAGAGAGAGAAAGGAAACTCTTTGCTTTGGCGTATTATGATAGTTTGACTGGACTAAAAAACAAAAACTCTCTTCAAAAAATGCTTAAAACAGATATAAGAAGATATACTCTGCTTCTTTTAAATGTAGATAATTTTAGCTATGTAAATACAGCGTATGGATGTGATTCGGGTGATATAATTCTTATAAAAATAGCCAATATGCTAAAGCAAATTTGCAAGCATGATTTGCTTTATAGGATAAATGCCGATGAGTTTGGTATCGTATATAAAGACGATATAGATGTGGTAGCTTTTATAAAAAAACTACAAAAATTCTTTTTTAAAAATGCTATAGTGGTTGATAATCTTACTTTTCATGTAACATTTTCATACGGTGCGACTGTAGGAAAACATACACTATTTAAAAAAGCAACAGTTGCTCTAAAGGAAGCCAAAGAAAAAGGAAACAATAGATACAAGATATATTATGAAAATGAAGAGGTGATTGAGGAGTGTCAGTTGACGCAGTTTGTCAAATGGAATAACATCGTTTTTGATGCTTTGCAAAACTCGAAAATAGTACCATTTTTCCAAGCAATTTATGATAATAAAAAAGAAAATATTACCCATTATGAGGCATTAGCAAGGATAAAATATGAAAATGGATACTATACGCCATATCAATTTTTAGAGACTACAAAACTTTCGGGTATGTTGTCAATGTTGACAAAAATTATGATAGAAAAGAGCTTTGAAATTATGTCTAAATTTAATTATAATTTTTCAATTAACATAACGGAACAGGATTTAGAACAGGGATTTTTGCTCTCATTTTTAAATAAAATCTCAAAAAAATATAATATTGAATCTAAAAGAGTATGCTTAGAAATTTTAGAAGGTATCAGTTCTCAAGATAGTAAAAATCATATAAGACAGTTAACTAGGATAAAAAAATATGGGTATAAAATTGCGATAGATGATTTTGGGACAGAGTACTCAAATTTTGAAAGATTGATTGATTTAGATATAGATTATATAAAATTAGATGCAAAATATATAAAAAATATAGACAAAGATAAAAAAAGTAGAGATATAGTTGAATCCATACTGTTTTTTGCAAAGAAAAATAAAATACCTTGTATTGCAGAGTATGTTCACAATGAAGAAGTTGCTAAACAAGTTAGGTCTATGGATATAGAGTATTCACAAGGATATTTTTATGGTAAACCCAACATAGAGATAAAATAGTCTAAAATTTTACTCCACCGTCACACTTTTTGCGAGATTTCGAGGCATATCGACATCGTTGCCGAGCCTGATTGAAATCTCAAGTGCCAAGAGTTGAGTGATGACCATCATTTCAAAAAACTCACTCATTGGATGCTCATAAGGTTGGGTTTTGATAAAATCATCAGCTAAAGCAAACTCTTTTGGACTGATAGCAAGTATAGTTGCATCTCTAGCACTCAACTCTTCGACATTGCTTTTTGTTTTATCATAAAGAAGAGTTTGAGGCATAAGGGCTATTGTAAAAAGATTACAGTCAGCTAGTGCTATTGGTCCGTGTTTCATCTCACCCGCAGGATAACCCTCAGCATGAAGGTAGCTTATCTCTTTGAGTTTTAATGCACCCTCAAGCGCCAAAGGAAAAAAGATGTCTCTGCCTATAAAGAAAAAGCCGTGTCCGTGTAGATATCTTTTTGATAATCTATGTAGTTTTTCGTGTATATCTTCATCTACTTTCAAGACTTCAGGTATGCCTCTTATGGCTTTTATCTCTTTTTTATAATTCACTTCGCTTATACTGCTTTTTATTTTTGCTACATGTAGAGCCAAAAGCCATAGTGTTAAGACTTGCGTAGCAAAGGCTTTGGTGCTTGCCACTCCTTTTTCTATGCCAGCTCTTGTGAGGATTGTCGCATCGCTAATTCTTACTATCGAAGAGTTATCGACATTGCAGACAGATAGAGTCTTGAGTCCTCTATTTCTTGCCATCTTTAGAGCCTCAAGTGTGTCGGCTGTTTCACCACTTTGACTGATAACTAAAAATAGTGCTTTTTTGTCCAAGAGAGGTTCTTTGTATCTAAATTCACTTGCTATTTCGACAGAGCACCTTATCTTTGCTAACCTCTCAAAAAGATAACTAGAACCCAAAGCTGCATGATAGCTTGTACCGCATGCACAGATTTTAATCTCATCTATATCATTAAAATCATACTCCTTAAGCTCTTCGAGATATACCTCTTCATCCTTGATTCTTCCCATTAAAGTTTCGCTTGTGACCAATGATTGTTCATATATCTCTTTTTCCATAAAAAATCTATAACCGTCCTTTTGTGCATAGATTTTACTCGTATTTAGTGGCTTAAAATTTAGTTTGATTTTTTGCCCATCTTTGTATATCTCTATATCATTTTTGCCCATCCAGCCATAAGTCCTATCTTCAAGATAGACGACTTCATTGGCAAAACCGATAAGAGGTGC
>CAZRAK010000029.1:0-21053 GCA_964598135.1 uncultured Campylobacterales bacterium | reverse complement strand
GAGGGATTCGAACCCTCGGTACCGTTACCAGTACGCATCCTTAGCAGGGATGTGGTTTCAGCCAACTCACCCACCTGTCCAACCTTATAAAAAGTAGGATGAAATTATACCATTTGATACTTTTAAGAGACTTAAATTTGGTTATTCTAGAATCCAAATGGAAAAATTTTTACCTTTTATGTTGCTATCTTGTAGCTGATGGTATGCATTTTTTATCTCATTTCTTTCAACCGCCACATAACTTTGCCTATCAAATATATCTATTTTGCCTATTGATGAACCTGAAATCTTTGCATCTTTTGTTACCGCGCCCAAAATATCTCCTGCTCGGATTTTGTTTTTCTTTCCACCTTCTACAACAAGCGTAATATTTTTAGGCATCATTGAGAAGTTCTTGTCAAACTTAAGGCTCTTTGAGTCTTCAAATATATGACCATCACTTTTGTACTCGCCAACTCTATCTATCTCGCTTTCATCGTACATCGTAACTGCTATACCCTCTTGTCCAGCTCTAGCAGTTCGTCCTATTCTATGTGTATATGTTTCATTAGAGTTTGGAAAATCATAATTTACGACCATAGATAACTCTTTTATATCTAGTCCCCTTGCTGCAACATCAGTTGCAACCAAGATTGAACAACTTTTATTTATAAATTGTACTAATACATCAATTCTCTCATACTGTTCCAAGTCACCATGAATCGCCAAAGCATCTATGTTTTTGCCTCTTAACTCTTTGGCTATATCATCAGTTTGCAACTTTGTATTGCAAAATATAATCACATTTTTAGGTTTATATTTGCCTAAAATTTTTACCAAAGTATGAAATTTTTCTCTTGAAGGTGTTTCGTAAAAATACTCTATAACCTTGTTTGCAACTTCTTTCGAAACTGTTTTTATATTTACAGGTTTATCTTGTATAGAGTCTGCTAAATCTTTGATTTCCTCTGGAAAAGTTGCAGAAAATAGCAAAGTTTGCCTCTTCTTTGGTACAAAAGAGATAACTTTTTGTATATCTTCGATAAAACCCATATCCAACATTCTATCTGCTTCATCTAGCACAAGCGTATCAATATTTTCTAAATTTAGTGAACCCTTATTTAGATGCCCTAGTAATCTTCCTGGAGTTCCTATAATAATATGCGCTCCATGTCTAAGAGAGCCTAGTTGTGGTCCAAATGCAACGCCTCCACAAAGTGTCAATACTTTTATATTGTGTTGGAATTTTGCTATATTTCTAATCTCTTGTGCAACTTGTTCGGCTAACTCTCTTGTTGGACAAATCACTAAAGATTGAACTTTAAAACTCTTAACATTTAGCTTTGCAAGCAATCCTATACCAAATGCAGCAGTTTTTCCACTTCCTGTTTTTGCTTGTGCTATCACATCTTTGTTTTGCAGTATATAAGGCAGGCTCTGTGCTTGGACTAGAGTCATCTTTTTAAATCCAAGTTCATCAAGAGTTTTTAGCATTGCAGTGGGTAACAAGAGCGATGAAAAATCTAAACCATCAGACATCTAGTATCTTTTGCACTCGTCCTACTTGTCCATCCATAAGTCTCACTTTTATACCATGAGGGTGTTTAGGTGATTTTGTGAGGATGTCTCGCACGACACCCTCAGTTAAAATCCCACTTCTTTGATCCTGCTTTAAAACAATTGCGACACTTAGTCCGCTCTTTATATTTTTTCTAATTTTTCCGTCCAATTTTAACACCTTTTATTTTGGTTGTTTTACCACACCATTGTAGAAAACTTTACATTTTCCCTCTTTTTTCTTGAGTAGTTTTGGAGTTTTCACACCAAAACTACTAAGAAGAGACGAAACCATATTTACCGTATTTTCTACTGTTTGGGCATCTACTTTAACTTTTGGTTTTGCAAAAGTCCCTTGTATAGTTTGAGAAAATTTTGCACAGTTTTTTACATCTAGCACACCAAATTTCATATCTAAAAATCTCTCTCGCACGATATCTAATTTGCCTTTTAAAGCAACCCTATTTTTGCTTGTTGCAATCGCTACATCAGATAAATTTGCAATACCTTTTGCGATATCAATCTTTATGTGCAACCTTTTTAAAAGTGTAGTTTCTCCTTGTTTGCCACTGAAAACTCCACTTATATTTCCACCTTTTGCAAAACTTGATGCAAGCGACATACCCAAGTCAGCAGGGTTCATCTTTTTTGCACTACTATATTTACTTAATATTTTATCTAAATCAAAACCTTTTACTCCTATATCTTGTCCATCTATCAAGGCTGTCCCTATTATCGTTTTTTTAATAGTTTTTATATCTCCTAGACTTAGGCTAAATTTTTTGTGAACTGTTACGATACCGCTTAGGATATCTTTTTTGAGATACTCTTTGGAAAAACTTGCTAATTTAAATTTTGGTATATCTGCTTGTATATCTAAATATGGTACTTTTTTGTTTAAATTTAATTTTGCATATGCAGAGACTAAAGAGTCATACATAGTCAATTTCATATTACTCAAAATGACGATAGCATCTTTCATTTTTAAATCAATATTTATATTTTTGATATTATATTTATCAAATACAATTTTCTCTATCTGTGTTTTTGCATTAAAAGATATAGCTTGCAACATTTTTTTATTTGGATTAAACCCAATGTTATCGATTACCATATTTATATTTTGTATCTTTGCTTTGGTTTTGGTTTTTAAATCTTCAAAGTTTATATTTGCATTTTTGATTTTTATTTCAGTTATATTTACCATTGGCAATTGAGTTTTTTTATTTTTAGTCTGTTTTTGCACCTTTTTTGATTTAGAAGAATTAGTTTTTTTATTTGCAACTTCAAAATTAAATTTTCCATTTTTTAATTTTTTTATATCTAAATTCAAATTATCCAAAATGATATATCTTACCTTGACTTTTTTACTTAAAAGCGGCATCAACTCAACTGCAACACTCAATCTATCTATATTAAAAAATTGTTGACTTGATTTGGCTTGAGGATTTTTAATTACGACTTTTGAAATAGATATTCCAATTGGTGAAAATGAAGCAGATATATCACCATTTATTTTAAGTTCATAACCAGAGTTATCTTTGACAGCTTTTTCTATTTGTGGCTTATATTTATTTAAATTTACCATAGATATCGTTACGATTAAGCCGATAATAATTAAGCCAAAAAGAGCTACTATGCCTATTAATAATTTCTTCATGATTTCATCCTTTGCATGATTTTTTCTACAACACCTAAGGGGTCGCTTGAGTTATATATTGGTCTTCCAACTACTATTATATTTGATTTTTCATCAAGAGCCTTCTGTACGCTTGCTACTCTTTTCTGATCATCTTGTCTCCCGCTTTCTAACCGAATACCAGGAGTTAAAGTTATAAAATTGCTATCAGTATTTGACTTTATAAGAATACTTTCAAAAACAGAACATACAACACCATTTAAACCACTCTCATATGCATCTTTGGCAAATTCTGTCACTTTTTTTTCTATCGAATTGCTATATATATTTTGAAAATTTTCTTCATCAAAAGAGGTAAGAGCAGTAACGCCTAGCACTAGAGGTGGTTTTTGCATCTTACTTAATCTTTGCATCACGCCACTCATAGCAATTTTACCACTACTTGCATGAACATTGAACATATCAACTCCAAGATTTGTTATTGATTCAGCTGCATCTGCCATTGTATTTGGTATATCATAAATTTTTAAATCTAAAAATATTTTAAATTTTGGATTTATCTCTTGTATGGTTTTTATTAGATTTTCACCATCTCTTATGAAAGAGCGAAGTCCCACTTTTAGCCAAATATTTTTATCTTTTATCTTTTTTACAAGTTCTACATTTGAGTGAAATGTAGAAAGATCTAGTGCAACGCAAAGTTCCATACTAACTGCTTTTCTCTTTGTAAACAGCATCTAAAACACCATTAATAAATCTAGGGCTTGTTTCGTTGCACAATTTTTTTGCTAGCTCTATAGCTTCATTTATAATCACAGCACTATCAAGCCTAGTATATAATAATTCATAAGCCCCAAGCCTCAGTATAGCTCGCTCAACATTACCAATTTTTTCCAAATTCCACTCTTTTAAGTGTTTATCTATGGCTATGTCTATATTTGTCAAATTTTCCTTTATACCCCCATACAGTGACAATGCAAAATCTTTTTGCCTATTTCTAATCTTTTTTTCCTCGAAGATTTCATCTGCAAATTTGTCGATACTGTCATTTCCTATATCTTGCGCATACAAAAGTCCTATGATGCTTTGTCTTACTTGATGTCTGGTTGCCAAAAAAAATCCTTATAAATTTTTGTATAAACTAAGAAGTTCAATAAGTCCTGTCATTGACTCAAAACCTTTATTTCCAGCCTTACTCCCAGCTCTCTCTATAGCCTGCTCTATCGTGTCAGTCGTCAAAACACCATAAGCTACTGGCTTATTGTATTTTAAAGCCATTGATGCTATACCTTTTGTAGCTTCAGCAGATATATAATCAAAATGCGGAGTAGCTCCTCTAATCACAGCTCCAACACAGCAAATTCCATCATATTTGTCAGCCTCTAAAAGTTTACCCAAAACCATAGGTATCTCAAAAGCACCAGGAACCAAAACCAAATCCAAATTTATCTCATTTCCACCGTGCCTTATAAACGCATCTTTAGCACCCTCAACCAATCTATCAGTAATTATATGGTTAAACCTAGAGTTTATAATTGCTATTTTAGCATCACTTTTTAGTGATAATTTACCCTCAATTATATTCATGTCTTTCCTTTAAACTTATTTGTATTTTTTGTATATCTTTTATCGCCTCATCTAGTTTTTCTAAATTTAGCATATTTGGTCCATCACATAGTGCGGCATCTGGATTTGAGTGGGTTTCAAAGAAAAAACCATCTACTCCTATGGCTGCGGCTGCTCTTGATAGTGGGGCTACAAACTCTCTTTTTCCTCCACTACTTCCACCTACAACTCCTGGCATCTGTACAGAATGAGTCGCATCAAAAATAACTGGCGCAAACTCCTTCATGATAAGAAAGCTTCTCATATCAACCACAAGATTTCCATATCCAAATGAGCTTCCTCTCTCCGTTAGCCAAACTTTTGCCTCTCTTGCTACCTCTTTGCCCTCTTTTTTTATCCCTCTTGTTTCTAACACTTTTTTTACCGAATATCTCATGTCAGCTGGATTTAAAAATTGTCCTTTTTTGATATTTACAACTGCGTTTGTTTTTGCACTAGCTACAAGTAAATCTGTTTGGCGACATAAAAATGCTGGTATCTGCAAAACATCAGCTACTTCGGCTACGATTTTTGGCTGATAACTCTCATGCACATCAGTTAAAATCTTAAATCCAAACTCTTTTTTTACCTCATCTAAAAGTTTTAATCCCTTATCAATTCCTGGACCTCTAAAGCTGTTTATGCTTGTTCTATTTGCCTTATCAAAGCTAGATTTAAAATAAAAATCTATATCTTTATTTTCATTATATTTCATCAATTTTTCTGCCATACTAAAAAGCAAATCTCTGCTCTCTATAGAACACGGTCCCGCTATCAAAATCATTTTATCCCTTTGAAACTAATATTCCACCAACTATGACTAATAGTATACCAAAAGCTCCTATAAAATCAGGTAAAGAATCCCCAAGCATAACTCCTACAAATATAGAAAATAGTATAACTGCGTAACTGCTAGCTCCAACTATACCAGCTTTTGTGGTGCCATATGCCTTTGTCATAAATATTTGCGCAAGTGCTGCAAACCCTCCTAGCACGACAATATACAACCATAAGATTCCACTAGGTAAAACAAATTTTGCACTTATAAAATCCAAACTTGGCACCTGATAATAGTTTGAAATCCACATAAAAAAAGCAGGAAAGAGCGAACCCATAGCCATAAATGACATCACTATGACTCTAGTATCATAGTATTTTCTAAGCTCTCTTACGCTCGTATACGCCAAAGCGGCGGCAATTCCGCTAAATATACCTATCATATCTGTTTTAGAAAATGTTAATCCGTTTGGCTTCATGATTAGCACAACTCCCAAAAAGCCTATGAAAATCGCAATCCAACCCTTTTTATCTATCTTTTCATTTAAGAACATATAGGCAAATATAGCCGTCCACATGGGTGAAGTTCTTGAAAAAGTCATGGCATCCGCTAGTGAGATATGAGCAATATTATAAAAAAATGCCAAAACCCCCAAAAGTCCCATAATACCTCGAAATATAAGCAACCACATTTTTCCGCCACTCTGTTTTATTGGATATTTATATATAGTGGCTACTACAAAGATAAAACTTATAATATTTCTGAAAAATACGACTTCGACAGAGGGCATATGAGCAGAAAGAATCTTAGCAAATGCTCCAACTATAGCAAAAAACAGTGATGCTAAAAGCATATATAAAACACCCCTATCTATGCTTTCAATAATTTTTTTCAATTAATTCCCCCCTGATATCGCCAAATAGTATGACATCTTTTAACACAGCTTTTTCACAAAGTCCTTTATCATCTAAACCGAGATAAAGCTCACCTTTTTTGCTTGCAAATATTTTATCACTTAAAATCACTTTCATAAATTTAAGACCGCTTAAATCTCCACTAATCAGATTTGCAAACTCTTTTTTAGCAAGAGGAAACAGATCAATTTTACCCGTTTCTTTATTTGCCCCAACAGCATAAAGCACTTTTTGTTTTTTTATCTCTAAAGTTGGAAAAAGTTTTTTAAAGTTAAAAAATAGACTTAAAAGATCATTTTTGGCATAAAATTTTATCTCTTCGCTATGCTCACTTCTGTTTTTCCCTTCTGTTTTTATCTTCGTAGCTATCACACTTTTTATTTTATGATTAAATTTATAAATAAGAGTATATCTTTTAAGAAGAGTTTTACTCTCATCACTAAAAGCATCACCAACTCTTACCATTCTTTGAACAACTTTTTTGTAGATACTTGGTACTAGATTTCCTTTTTTTATCACTCCCTCACTCTCATACCACTCTTGCCTATCCCCACTTATAAAAGAGGTAAATCCTGTAGATTTTGCATAGACTAGAATCTTATATTTTTTACCCTTTGTATGCAAAGATGTTTTTGCTATACCAATTTGTCCAAATATCCCAAAGCTTACCTTATATGTAGCATTTATATCTTTTGCAAATAGCACAAAACACAAAAGAGCAATAGATAAAATTACCCGCATATCAACTTCTTAGATATGGTGAAAGAATTGAAATCAAAGATGTAATGACTAAAAGAGATATTATGATTTTTTTAAGTTTTTCTCTATCTAAAAATTCACCCAATTTTACACCCCAAAGTGTACCTATGATGACAAGCGGAGCAAATGCCAAGCCTATTAAAAAATAGTTTAACAATTTATCGCCAAAATTATAATACAAAAGAACTATTTGCAAAGGAGAGGCAAAAAAGAAAAGAGCCGAAAGAAATGCTCTTGTGGTTATGGCACTCCACTTACGAGCCATCACCCAAATAACAGCTGGAGGTCCTCCCATAGACACCAAACCCAAAGTCAATCCACTAGTAAAAAAAGCTATAAATGTCCAAAATGAGTTTATATGATCTTTTGGCTCAACTCTCAAATAAACCTGTGAAAAAACAACTAACAATATCGCAATACCAACTATTTGTTTTATACTACTCTTATCGAAAGTGCTTATCAATGTCAACAAAAATATACCAATAGGAATACCAATGTATCTAATAGCAGTTGCAATTGTCACCTCTTTCCAAAGAACATATGAGTGAAGTTTGTAAGTAGATGTAGCTGATTGGAAAAATATAGGAATTGCTGTAATAGCTATGGATTCAGAAAGCCCCAAACCAGTCCATATGAGCAGAGGAATAGCAAAAATATTAAATGCAAATCCAACTACACCTTGAATGGTGCTACATAAAAAAAGTATAACACCAATGATGATAATAAGAGAAATACTCAATTTTTTCCCTTTTTTTATGTAAGTATATCTCATGATATGTTAAAATCCCATAATCATAATTCTAAAGGCTTAACAATGGACTTCCAAGAGATACTAACTTATAAAATTTTAGATATCAGTTTGCAAAATTTATTTATAGCATTGGCTATTTTTATTATCGCTTTAATCTTTAGTAATATCTTTAGTAAATTTTTAATAGGAATTCTAAAAAAAATAACTGCAAAAACAAAAACAAAGATTGACGATCAGTTTTTAGCTATTTTAGAGGTTCCGTTAAAATTTTCCATTATTCTTTTAGGTTTTGACCTCTCAAAAGAGTGGCTTAATCTCTCAAAAATTGACTCATTACTAGATAAATTTATCCACTCATTTGCTACATTTATAATATTTTGGATTATATACAGATTAGTGGGGAAATTTGCCTATATATTTGATAAATTTTCTTCAAGATTTGGCAAAAAACTAAGTGCTGATATAGAAAATTTCATGGTAAAAACACTAAAAATTTTAATTGTCATTGTTGGCATCATGAGTGTTTTGCAAGGTTGGGGCATAAATGTTAGTGCTTTTTTAGCATCTTTGGGGCTTGTTGGTATGGCGTTTGCACTAGCTGCTAAAGATACTGCTGCAAATCTTTTTGGCTCACTTGTTGTTTTTACAGACCGTCCATTTAAGCTTGGTGATTGGGTGCAAACTCCTGATGTTGAAGGAACTGTAGAAAACATAGGCATCCGCTCAACCAGAATCAGAGCTTTCTCTCAAGCTTTGATTAGTGTTCCAAATGCCACAATAGCAAATTCACCTATCACAAACTGGTCAAAAATGGGCAAGAGAAGAATCAAAACAAGAATTGGCTTAACTTACAGTACGACAAAAGAACAGATACAAAGTATCTTAAAAGAGTTAAGAGATATGTTAAAACACCATCCAGATATCCACAATGATACAATTATGATTCGTTTTGATGACTTTGGTGAAAGCTCACTTAATATCTTTTGTTATTTTTTTACAACCACAACAAACTGGGTAAAATTCTTAGAGGTAAAAGAGGATGTAAACTTTAAAATTATGGATATAGTGAAAAAAAATGGAACAAGTTTTGCATTTCCTAGTCAATCTGTTTATGTAGAAAGTATGCCCAACAAAATGATGGGATAGCTAAAAAATATCTCTTTCATCCATTTTTTGCTCAACTATTTTTAGAGTTTTTAGATTTAGTGCTGTTAATTTGTTTCCATAACAGCAACCAGTATCTATGCAAATATAATTTTTACCTCTTAAAACTTCGCTAAAATTGCAATGTCCAAATATATTAACTACTTTATAATCCTTGAAATCTTCCCAATCTTTCATATAGGTTAAATCATCTATTCTATTGACAAAAAGAGAGTGTAGGTATTTTTCATCTCTTCTTTTGTAGTATGGCAAACCAAAACCATGCGTGATGAAACAATCTCCAATTTCCAAGTAAAGTGGTAATTTTTCTATCCATTTCAGATGTTTTTTCAAAGTTTTATTCTCTTTTTTATAACTTTGTATCGTCTGTTTTCCACCCCAACCACTTCTGCTTGCCCACTTGCTGCTCATGTCATCTTTGTTAACTGCATTTTGAATATAAGTTTGCATAAAATACTCATGATTTCCTTTAACGCATAGGTAGCCATTTTTCATCACAAAATCTATAACATTTCTTGAAAAATTTCCCCTATCACAAAGATCACCAACAAAGATAAGCTCTGCTTTTTTTGGCAACTTTTCCACTAGTTTCACAAGAGTATGATAACAACCGTGAACATCACCGATGACAAAAATATTTTTTGTTTTTTTACTCATTTTTTTTAAATATCTTCATTAGTCCTACTGTATTTATATCTTTTGCATCACCTCTTTTTTCGAGATTTTGGATAATCATATCAAATCTATCTTTATCTAAATGTTGCCCTAATTTAAACTTTGCTCTTGTGGTTTTTGGGATAAGCTTATATATGGCAGTTGCATCTATCGTTTTTGTATATACATCTTCATTTAGTGGTTTATAACCACCCTCTTTTTGTAATTTTTTCATTATAGCACTTAGTGCATCTACTTTTTCATCATAATTATTTACAAATTCAATTTCACCATCTATTATGACTGATTTGAAAAATTGAGTTGCCCGACAGGCTAAATTATCATTTGAACTAAAATATGATAGCACAAGAGAACAACTCTCTACGACACTAAACGAAGCAAACTTATTATTTTGCAAGATTTTCATCTTTTTTCCATTTTTACAACCATGAAAATAGATATTTTCCTCTATCTTTACGAAATTCATAGGCACACTATATGGTTTTTCCTCAAAACAAATCGCCAAAACTCCATACTCTCTCTTGTTTAAAATATCATTTATGATGTTTCTATTTGTTATTTCAAAAACTGTTTTCAAGCACTTTTGCCTAAGATGTAGTAGGTCTCTTTATTTGGTACTTTTTGTAGTGCTATCTTATATTTTTGCGACCATTTTTGAATTATTTCATTTGTATTTTTCACCATCTCTTCATTACCCGCTTCATTTTTTATCTTAAAATAATCATGCGTACTTGAAATCGCAACAAAAGATAGTTTTGGCTTTAAAATATCATGCAAAGAGATTAAATGTTTTTCAACATAATCATAATCTTTTGTATTGTCCATAACTCTTTGAACTTGCTCTACTGCATTTGGTGTAACACTATAACCTAATTGTCTCAAAATAGCATCTCTTCTCATCTTTATCCTTTATGGTTTTTCATTTAACTGTCCCCTTTTTATTGGGCAAAGCCCAGTAAAAATTCCTCGCGACTGAAGCACGAGCTAAAGCTCTGTAACATTTCATTTAACTGTCCCCTTTTTATTGGGCAAAGCCCAGTAAAAATTCCTCGCGACTGAAGCTTTGGCTTTGGCGAGAAATTCATTTATTGCTCTGTGGTGCTTGTATTTACACTTATTAAAACATCTTCTATGACTTTTGTTATGTCACCATCTAAGATATTATTTACTTGTGAATATGCTTTGCCGCTCCTATTGTCTTTTACTTGTTGATACGGAGCTAAGACATAACTTCTAATTTGATATCCCCAACCAATCTCGCTTTTTTCTACTCCATCTTTTACGGCTTGTTGTTTTGCAAGTTCTGCTTCATAAAGTCTTGATTTTAACATTTTGAGTGCATTAGCTTTATTTTTATGCTGGCTTCTATCATTCTGACATTGCACTACAATTCCTGTTTCTATGTGAGTTATTCTTATCGCTGAGTCAGTTTTGTTTACATGCTGTCCACCAGCTCCACTTGAGCGATATGTATCTATCCTAATATCTCTGTCTTCTACAACTATATCTATATCATCATCAACTTCAGGGCTTACCATGACTGAGCTAAAAGAGGTATGTCTTTTAGCATTTGAATCAAATGGAGAAATTCGCACAAGTCTATGTACGCCATTTTCTACCTTCAAGTAGCCATAGGCATTTTCACCTTTTACCATAAAACTCACATCTTTAATGCCAGCTTCATCTCCCTCTTGATAATCCAAAACTTCTATCTTATAACTATTTCTCTCCGCCCATCTAAGATACATGCGATACAACATATTTGCCCAATCTTGTGACTCTGTTCCACCAGCTCCTGGGTGGATACTCACTATTGCATTATTTGAATCATTTTCGCCACTTAGCATCATAGCGATTTCTAATTTTGTGATTAAACTCTCTAAATTATTTGCTTCTTCAAAAAGATCGTTGATACTCTCATCATCACTCTCCTCTTTTGCCATCTCGTATAAATCTATGCTATCATCAACTGCCTTTTTGGCTTCTATGTACTTTTGCAAAGTGGAACTTATTTTAGTTTTTTCTTTCTGTACAACTCCAGCTTTTTTGGCATCCTCCCAAAATGAAGGGTTTTGCTCAATTTGTTCAATCTCTTCCAATCTTCGTTCTATCTTGTTTGGATTTATGATTTGAGCTATGTTATTTATTTTTGTTGTTAGTTTTTTTAAAAGTTCTGTGTATTCATAATTATCCAAATTTATTTCCTTTTTGCTATAATGCCATTCTTGGTTTATATTTTACAATAAAGTGGCTAAAATGAAAATATTTAAAGATATATTTGAACTCACAAAATATAGAAAGAATCTAAAAGGCAGCATTGGTTTTGTTCCTACGATGGGAGCATTGCACAATGGACACCTATCTTTGATGCAAAAATCAATAAATGAAAATGATTTTACTATTATCTCCATTTTTATTAATCCAACTCAATTTTTACCTAATGAAGATTTAGATAAATACCCAAAAAGAGAGACTGCAGATTTAAAAATCTGTGAGTTGGTAGGAGTTAATGCTGTTTTTATACCAACAAGTGAAAATATATATAGCAAGATTGAGCCTACTATCTTAGCCCCTAATCAAAAAGCTTATATACTTGAGGGTCTCAAAAGACCTAAGCATTTTGATGGAGTTTTAAGGGTAGTTTTAAAACTTTTAAATATAGTAAATCCAACTAATGCCTATTTTGGTAAAAAAGATGTTCAACAGTTGTACCTCGTGAAAAATATGGTTTCAACTCTGTTTTTACCAGTAAACATAATATCTTGCGAAATAGTACGAGATGATGATGGATTGGCACTTTCTAGCAGAAATAGATATCTTAGTAAAAAACAGAGGCAAAAAGCACTAAATATCTCCAAATCACTAAAATTTGCTTCAAAAGCTATGATGAGGGGTGAGTTTACTTGCAAAGCTTTAAAAACTATCATGAAAGAAGTCATGGGCGAACTTGATATAGAGTACATAGAAATAGTAGATAGAGATTTTAATAAAATAGATAAAATAGTCTTAAAACATAGTATAATTTTAGTAGCTGCAAAAGTTGGAGCAACAAGATTGATAGATAATTTATGGGTATAAAAAATATGAATAAAAAATTACATTTAGTAAGCCTTGGTTGCAATAAAAATTTGGTTGACTCCGAAGTAATGCTTGGACGACTCAAGGATTATATACTTACAGACGATGCAAGCAGTGCAGATGTTTTAATTGTAAACACTTGTGGTTTTATAGGAGCTGCCAAAGAAGAGAGTTTGGAAACTATATTTTCACTTCATGAGCAAAGAAAAGAAGATTCTCTTTTGGTAGTTAGTGGGTGTTTAACCCAAAGGTATAAAGAGGAGCTTCAAAAAGAGCTTAAAGAGGTGGACTTGTTTACTGGAGTTGGAGATTATGATAAAATTGATGAAATTATCAAGAAAAAAACAAACAGTTTTTCTAATTCAACTTATCTTATAAATGACGAACAAAGAGTGATAACAGGCTCAAATCATCATACTTATATCAAACTAAGTGAAGGTTGCAATCAAACATGTAGTTTTTGTGCAATACCAGGATTTAAAGGAAAACTTCTCTCAAGAAGTCTAAAATCTATAGAAAAGGAACTTTTGAGATTGACTAGTCGGGGATTTTATGATTTTAGTTTTATTTCACAAGATAGCAGTTCATACCTAAGAGATTGTAGTGAAAAAGAGGGGCTTGTCAAATTAATTGATATGGTTGAGAAGATTGAGGGAGTTAAGAGTGCTAGGATTTTATATCTTTATCCGACAACTACTTCAAACCAATTTATTCAAAGGATTATAGATTCACCAATTTTTCATAACTATTTTGATATGCCGATCCAACACATAAATGAAGATATGCTAAAAAGGATGAAAAGAGGTGCTGGTAAAGAGAGAATAATTGAACTTTTAAAGATGTCACGAGAAGCAAAAGATAGCTTTTTAAGGACAGGATTCATCGTTGGTCATCCAGGAGAGAGTGAAAACGAATTTGAAGAGTTGTGCTCTTTTGTAAAAGAGTTTAATTTTGATAGAATTAGCATATTTGCCTATTCTGATGAAGAGAATACTGCCGCATTTGATATGAAAGATAAAATTGATAACGAAATTATCCAAAAAAGAATACAAATATTAAATAAAATAGTAGAAGAAAATATCCAAAAAAGTCTCAAAAAGGAGATTGGACACGAAATTATTATCGTAACAGAAGGAGCAAGTAGTGAACATGAGCTCTTTATCGGTGCAAAGAAACTATCTTGGGACAGAAATATTGATGGGGAAATTCTTATTAACGACTCACTAATCGGTAAACTTGAGATAAGCAAATGCTATAAGGCAAAAATAACACAACTAGCTGGAGAAAACCTACTTGCAACAGTTACCGCAACTGCATAAATACACTGTGGATTTACTGCAAAAACGAAAAAATTTACTGGCTTTTTCAGCAGGAGTTGATTCTAGTGCTCTTTTTTTTATCTTAAAAGACAATCAAATTGATTTTGATTTGGCTATGGTTGACTACAATATACGAGCTCAAAGCAAAGATGAAATACAGTATGCAAAAGAACTTTGCAAAAAGTACAACAAAGTATTTTATCTACACTCCTGTAAGCTTGAAAATTCAAATTTTGAGCATATTGCAAGAAATGAAAGATATGATTTTTTTGATAAAATTTTAAATAAATATAATTATGATAGCTTAATTACAGCTCACCAACTAAACGATAAACTAGAGTGGTTTTTGATGCAACTTAGTCGAGGAAGTGGCTTGGTTGAACTTCTTGGTATGCAAGAAATTGAACTTGGTACAAAATTTGATAAAATAAAACCTCTTTTGCATATAAGCAAACTTGAATTACAAAATTTTTTGATAAAAAACAGTATAAAATCTTTTTTTGATAAAAGCAATGCCTCCTCAAAATACTTTAGAAATCAAATAAGAGACAAATATGCCACCTCTTTTGTCGATGAATTTACTAAAGGGTTGAAAAATAGCTTTAAATATCTTCAAAATGATAAAAATTTACTGCTTCTAGAAAATGAAAAAAAAATCAAAGAACTGTTTATCATAAAAAGAGACAGAGAGGATTTAAGAAATATACGACAAATAGATAAGATAGTAAAGAAATTGAGCATTTTAATGAGTAAAACTCAAAGAGATGAAGTCATAAGAACAAAAAATTGTGTTGTCAGCAGAAAAATTGCTGTTGTTTTTACAAAAGAATTAATCTATATAGCACCATTTTGCAAAACAGATATGCCAAAAAAAATTAAAGAATTATGCAGAATAGAAAAAATCCCAACAAAAATTAGACCCTATATATATAAGGAAGATATAGATATTATTTTTCTAAAGTCACAAGTCCAAAAACTTTTATCTTGAAAGTTGCACCTATAACTTTTCCATCTGATTTTAAATCTATTGGAAAATCTGCTTGTATCATATTTTGATAGTGATTTAATCCATCTAAAAATTTATAAAAATTTACTGGTGTTTTTAGAGTTGAAGTAACATTTAATTCAAATACCTTAAACTCTTTTTTATGTATACTCTTTTTCACCTCTTTTAGTGTTACTTTATCAAAAAATTTGTTTGCAAATAGCATAAACTCTGGTTGAGTAAATTTATGTTTAAAAGAGGTAAAAACTTTTCTATTATCAAGTTGCAGTTTTTTCAACTCATTCACTCTGTCATTTAAGACATTTTGCACTTTAGCCTTATGAGCCAAGGCACTATTGTACTGGTTTCTATAAACTCTATATTGCTTTACGTTTGGCAAAATCAAAGTTAAAATCAAGACTAGTATGATTATGATAAATATAGATAAAAATATCAACAATTTGATGATGTTTATCTTTTCCAAGCTTTTGTCTGTATTATTCACTAAAACCATCCGTTGTAGTTATTTTATTTGTACTTACAAAATTATACCAACCCTCTTTTGTAAGATAAAACATAGTGTTACTTGTAGAAAAAATCGATTTAAGTGGTGCAGATAATAGAAAATTAAATGTATCTTTTGTTGGTGTTTTACCATATATTATCAAAGAATCTTTTTTGATAATTACTCGATTTAGTGTTATCTGGTCTGGAACCAAATCAAAAAGATTTTTCATACTCTCTTTTAATAAAGTATTTCTTGAGTATATCTCCTCACCCAAAGATTTTTGTCTTAGCAAATATTCCATATAATTATCTTTTTGGTCTATTTTATTTTCAAGTATAATTCTTTCATTAGTTATTCGAATTGTATCTTTTTTATATAGTGCAATTTTAATCAATAAAAAAATTCCAAATGCAATCAAAAGTAGTGAAATAAAAGAGATAAAGAGTATCCAAATTTTAGAAAATGTTGAAAAAAGATATTTTTCTCTTGGTTTGATAAAGCTATACTTAACCATAAATTGTTCCTATAGATAAATCACAAACTACTTCGTTAACATTAACTTTATGCATTTCCAAATCAAAACAAAGATCTTCTTCTAAACTTTGAATCATCTCTTTACTCATATCATAGCTATCAAATATAACAATTTTTTCGATAAAATCACTCTCATATGCTTGATTACTATAATACTCTTTTAACGCTCGGCTTATAAACTTAAATATATGTAAATCTCTGCCATATAGCTCTATATCATTGATATTTATATCTTCATTTAAATCATTTTGTAAGTTACTATTATCACTATAATCGTCGGAATCAATAAATGTATCATTTTCATAGTCTCCATCCAAGCTGTCAAGTTTGCTCAAATCTTCAAGGTCACTCAACTCTTCTTCTTGAGACTCTTCATCTAAGGCAGCTAAATTTTCAACATCTTCGGCTTCGGCTTCGGCTTCCCAATCCTCAGTCCCTTCTGAACTATCAAGTCCATCTTCTTTTACTATTTTGTAAAATACTCCAAAATTTAGAGTTTTGGCTTTAAATATTGCAAATGTTATCGACTCTTCTTGATTTAAAACATAAAGTGTAGCTTTTTCTTTTAATTTATGTTCGCTTAGCAAGTGATATAAAAGAGCAAAAGGTGAATATATAAAATCAATACCTACATTTGCATATATCTTGGTTATCCAATTTATATCTATAAAGCTAGCATATGCCAACCAGGTATCAAACTTTATACTCTTAACATTTTTAGCATCAACACTAAATTTTGAAAAATCTTCTGCTTGAATACCTTTTATAGCACCTTGCCCCATAGAATCAAGTAAAAAAGCTATATATGTAAAGTTATATTTTTCTTGGAGTTGATTAATATACTCTTTTATTTCGCTGCTCAAAAATTCTGCATTTGGTTTTATTGGAAAAACTTTTTCAAATTTAACTTTTTGCTTTGAGTTTTTTATAACTTTACAGAGCACTCTATATGAGTTATTCTCTGCAACTATTGATATAAAAAGATTTGAAAAATATTTTTGTACTATATTAGAAAAACTCATATAACCTTTTCTCTATTTAATTTTCTATATTTTAGGCAATTTTTGCTTAATTATAAGCAAAAGCAGTACCAATTAAAATAATTGTTCATATAATTGTTTAAATTTAGTGTAAGTTTTTCTTGCATCCTCTACTAATTCTTTATCAGTCAGTTTTGTAGGAACAAGTTTTTTATACCTGCCTATCATAATTTCACACATCAATTTTATTCGAATTTTATCTGCTTGTTTATACTCTTTTTCAGAGCTAATTTTATCAATTTTATCGAAGTATACATTACCCTCTTTTATATAGGCTACATACTTTTCTGCGATTTTGCTTTGAGTTAAAACTGTAAAAGCCATCTTATTATAGCTATCTTCTTTATATGCTTTTTGTGCAAATTCGTAAGCCTTCTCGTAATTTCCAACAAAGTAGTAAAATCTGGCTTCGAAAGAGTTTTGATATGAAGAGTTGCCCATAAAGTAAAATCCACTTGCAACCAAAAATAAAATGGCAACAATAACAAATACAATTTTAGATAGCATTTTCCATCAACCTCTCTTTTATAAGTTTTTTTGACTCCGATATGGATAAATTATCCAAATAAAATGGCTCGCCAATATAAATATTTAGTGTACTAAATGGTTTTGGTATCACAAATTTATCCCAACTATTTAACTGCCAATATGAAGTTGGTTTACAATTTAGTGTGACAATAGGAATCTTTTTCTTTTTGGAAATCAAAATAATTCCATCTGCAACGCTATATTTTGGACCCTTTGGACCATCTGGTGTTATAGCCAAATCTCGTTTTAAATCTAAAGAGTGAAATGACTCTTTTAGAACTCTTAAGGCACCTTTGGTTGAGCTTCCTCTGATACTTCCTCCACCAAACATCGCTACAACTTTTGCTATAAGTTCTCCATCAAAATGAGCACTTATTATAGTGTCTATATCTCTGCTTTTTCTAAAATCTATATAACCTTTTAAAAGCGGTAAAAGCTCCCCATGCCAAAAGGTAAAAATAGAGGGTTTCTTAATTTTATCTGCTTGACACTTTATATGAAATTCTTTCTTGCAGGTAAAATACAAAAGATTTAAAAAAATAAAAACAATACTAGGTGCAATTTTTAACAAAACAGCCCTTTTAAAATCTTTAAAGGATAATTTTGCCATACATAGACAACCGCTTAGGGTTTGTAATCCTTACTTTTTGTATCGTTCCTAACCACATATCTTTTCCCTCCGCTTGTACAAGAGCATTATTGTCACTTTTTCCAGCAAGCAAACCATTGTTTCTTTTTTCCTCAAAATAGACTTCATACTCTTTATTTAGTTTTTCTTTGGAAATCTCATCTAAAATTTTCTCTTGCAAAGCTTGCAGTCTTTGAAGTCTGGCTGAAGAGATTTCAGGTTGAATCTGGTTTGTAAAATCAGCTGCTTTTGTCAAAGGTCTAGGTGAGTACTTAAAAGAAAAAATTTGCTCAAACTTTACTTGCCTCATGACATCAAGTGTATCTTCAAAATCCTCATCACTTTCACCTGGAAAACCTACTATAATATCTGTACTTATAGAAGCATCAGGCGCCATATGCCTTAATTTTAAAGCTCTATTTAAAAACCACTCTTTTGAGTACCCTCTTTTCATCTGCTCCAACACAGCTGTTGATCCACTTTGAAGTGGCATATGCATAGACTTACAAACTTTTGGGTTTTTGACAAAAACTTCTAAAAATTTATCATCCATATGCAAAGGGTGTGGCGAAGTAAATCTGATTCTTTCTACCTCTTCTATTTGACTAATCAAATCAAGTAAATCACTAAAATCCATCTTTTTATGGCTTGAATTACTAAATCTTCTACCATAGTTATTTACATTTTGACCAAGTAAAAATATCTCTTTCGCTCCATTTTGTGCAGCTCTTCTAGCTTCATCTACTATCAACTGTGCTGGTATGGAAATCTCATCACCTCTTGTATGAGGCACGATACAGTATGTGCATTTTTTGTCACATCCTATAGAGATATTTACAAAGGCTTTGTAAGGATTATTTCTAAACTCACTAAAAGCATAACTGCTCTCATCATAATCAATATCAACACTTATATACTTATCTGTATTTACTGCTTTAGTTATCTTGGAGACATTCCTAGCACCCAAAACAAAATTTACTTCAGGTGCTCTTTTGAAAATATCCTTCCCTAAATGACTAGCACTACATCCACATATGCCTATCTTTGCACCACTTTTTTTATGTTTATTGAAAACACCTATTTCGGAAAAAAGCTTACTGACAGGTTTTTCTCTAACACTGCATGTATTTATTAAAATAAGGTCAGCTTCATTTGCCTCAAGAGTCAAAGTGTAATCTTCTTTATTTTCGAGTTCTGCTATAATATGCTCGCTATCACGAACATTCATAGCGCATCCAAGCGTCTCGATATATAATTTTTTAGACAAATTTAAGCCTTAGAGTATATGTATCTCATACATATAATCATCATCTCCTAAACCATATTTTACCTCTCTTAGATACACACTTTGATCATTTTCTTCAAAATGCTCCACCAAAGCTACCAAATCTTTATGAGAATTTTCCTTGTCAAAATAAAATATCTTTTGTCCCTCTTTTTCAACTATCTCTATAATTTTTTCTAATTTTATACTTTTTGGCTTGCTATCAAGCTCTTTTCTTGCTAGTTTAAGTTCCATTTTTAACCTTCTTTATTAAACAAAATTACACCTCAATATGAGGCATAGAAATCGTAGTATTTTATCTTGTTTTGTATAAATTACTCATTAAAAGGAAAATTGGACTTGAATAAAAAAGGCTTTTTGGATATAATTATTCTCTTCGAGCTCGCAATTATCTAAAACTTAAAAATTTGATGAACTTAATGTTGCGAAAAAATTATTGGCATATGTGTATGCCTAAAAAAGAGGTGAAAAATGAGTAAAATATTAGATATTATAGAGTCTATAGCAAATGAAAAAGGCTTGGGAATAAATGAGGTAAAAGATACCGTTATAATCGCACTAGTAAATACTGCAAAAAAGGTATATGGCAGAGAATACGAATATGGTGCAGAGATAAATTCAGAAACAAAAAGCTTAAAACTTTACCAAAAAGTCATAGTCTTAAAAGATGATGCCCAAGAGTTAAGCGATGAAAATGAAAACTTTATTTCATTACAAGCTGCAAAAGAACTTGACCCAGATATAGAAGTTGGGGATGAGTTAACTTATGAATTACCACTCGATAATTTAGGAAGAACCGCCGCAGCTACACTGCAGCGAGAATTAGAATTTCATATACAAAGATTATTAGAGACTAAGATTTTTGATAAATATAAAAGTATGGTTGGGCGTCGCGTTTTTGGCTCAGTTGTTAGAGTTGACCACGAAGAAAATACCTATATAGAAGTAAACGAAGTAAGAGCAATAATGCCAAGAAAAAGCAGAATTAAAGGTGAAAAATTTAAAGTAGGCGATGTTGTAAAAGCCGTTATAAGAAAAGTATTTATAGATAAAATTCAAGGAATTGTCGTAGAATTATCAAGAACTAGTCCAAAGTTTCTAGAAGCTCTATTGCAACTAGAAGTGCCTGAGATAAAAGATGAAATGATTGAGGTAAACGCATCAGCAAGAATCCCTGGTGAGAGAGCTAAAGTAGCTTTGACTTCACTTCATCCAAACATAGATGCAGTAGGTGCTACTGTCGGAACTAGAGGCATAAGAATCAATTCAGTTAGTCAAGAACTGCATGGCGAAAATATTGATCGAAAACAATTCAATGCTATTGCCC
>CAZRAK010000028.1:0-21072 GCA_964598135.1 uncultured Campylobacterales bacterium | reverse complement strand
GTCTTTTAATATGCTGTTAATTGTATTTATAGTCAAAATGTACCTTAAAGAAAATAGAGCTGGGGGTTATGGATTTCGAAGATAGTATATCTGATTATACCCCAAAAAAAGGTCAGTTGCCACCTTAAAATCCCATTAAAAACTAAGGAAAATAGTAAAAATCTTATGTTTGATTTAGAAGTATCATCTCACCAACATCTAATATATTGACTTTTATATCGCTTTTTTTTGCCAATTTTTTTATCCATGAAACTGGTTCTCCTATTGATTCATCTGAGAGTTTAAATGTTCCATAGTGGTATGGTATCATCATTTTTGCATCCAATATCTTTGTTGCCTCTAAGGCTTCTTTGGGATTTAAATGACTCTGTTTCATGATTTCAACAGGTTTATATGCACCTATTGGCATAAGGGCTATATCTATATCAAATTTTTTGGATTTAATCTCTTTAAAATGTCTGTCAAAGGCACTATCTCCTGCAAAAAATATAGTTTTATTTTTGGATTTTATGATGAAACTGCACCACAAAGCCTTGTTAAAATCAAAGAACCCTCTTCTATGCCAATGTGAAGCTGGAACAGATGTAATACCTAATCCAAAAATTCTCTTTTTTTCATACCAATTCAATTCTGATATATCGGCACTTTTTTTTATATAAGTTGATAAATTTGAAGGCATTATAATCTTGATTTTTTTATCATAAACATTTAATTTTTCTAGCGATTTTAAATCAAAATGGTCATAATGCCCATGGCTTATCAAAACAATATCAGGTTTTAAATCACTTGGATTTATAGGGAACTGAGTTAATCTTTGGGTCAAGGGAATATCTCCAAAAACTGGGTCACATAGTATCTTTACACCATCAAGTTGCATATAAAAAGTAGCATGACCCAACCAAACTATAAAATCTTTATCTATGTCCAAATCGTTTTTATCTATAAAATTGACTTTAAGTCTAAAATCATCATCCTTGACATGTCTTCGTTTTTTTCTAAAAAAAGCACCCAATTTCCATTTAAAAACTTGTTTCATGGGTGGTTTTGTCATGCCATAAGGAGTTATGTATCTTTTGTTAACACGGGTTGAAAACTGCTTATCTCTCAATGCTCTATCGCCAAGCCGACACTATATCCGCTAGCCCAAGCCCAGTGTAGGTTGTAGCCTCCGCAATCTGCATCTATGTCTAAAACTTCGCCACTAAAATATAGTCCTTCTTGCAGTTTTGATTCAAAAGTTTTTGGATTTATTTCGTCTGTTTTCACTCCGCCTACTGTTACTTCTGCACTTTTGAAGCCTCTTGTTTTTAGTATTGTTGCTTTGAAATTTTTAAGTTTATAGACTAGATTTACTATATCTTTTGTATTTAAATCATCGGCATTTTGTACTTTTAAATTCTTTGCTAAAAATGAGGCTAATTTTGAGTTTATAAAGCCGTTTAACCATAAAGAGATGGATTTTCTATTTGAGTTTTTTGCCCTCTTTAGTAAAAAGTTTTTTAACTGTTCTTTTGAGTACTCTTTCATAAAATCTAATTTTATATCAACCTCGTTTGAGTTTTGCAAAATCCTACTCACAACTCTGCTGATATCCAAAACCGCCGAGCCCGATATGCCGTAGTTTGTAAAGAGTATATCTCCACTAGCTTGTGCCACAATCTCTCTGCCTTGCAACACCTCTATATCGCCCTCTATCTTCACTCCGCTTATACTTTTAAAACTCTCTTTTGTCTCTAACTGCACCAAAGAAGCAAAAGTCGGGATGATAGTATGTCCAAAACTTTTAGCAAACCTATATCCACTCTCATTTGCCCCTAGGCTCGGCATCGCTAAACCACCAGTAGATATCAGTACAAAATTTGCATACTCTTTTTTACCCTCTACATGCAGAGCAAATTTTTCGCCCTCTTTTGTGATGCTTAAAACCTCTTGATTTAGCGATATATCTACGCCTTGCCTCTTGCACTCATAAACAAGCTGTTCAACCACACTTAAAGATTGTAAACTTTTAGGATACAATCTTCCCTTTTGCCCTTTCGTAAATTCAACACCTATCTCACTAAAAAACTTTTTACAAATATGGGTGTTAAATCTATCTATAGCAACATTTACAAATCTTGGATTTTGACCATGATAGTTTGAAGTCTGGATGGATTGATTTGAGATGTTGCATCTGCCATTTCCTGTTGCTAGGATTTTTTTGCCGATTCTAGAGTTTTTCTCAAAGATTTTTACCTCTACTCCAGCTCTTACTGCGACTATGGCAGCAACTAAGCCAGAAGCTCCTGCTCCTATGATGGCTAGTGATTTAGGCACATTCCACTCTCATCAAGTGATATGATTTTCTCTTGCAATAAAGTGGTTAATGCTTTTTTATAATTTTTCTTGCTTAAACCAAATCTATCTTTTATATCTTGGGGTAAACTTTTGTAGTTAAATTCTAGTCTTCCACCATTTTCTTTCAAAATTTTTTCTACTCTTTTGCTTGCTGTATCGATATTTGACTTGCCTATTGGCTGAAGTGAGATGTCTAGTTTTTTGTCTGCTCTTATATTTTTTACATAAGCTATCTTTTTTTGCCCAACCCAGATATCTTCAAAAATCTCATTATGAAAAATCATAGCTTCATAGAAATTGTTGACGATTACCTTAAAACCAAGAGGTGTCTTCTCTCTTATGATTATGTGTACCTGTTGATTTTCCTCCAACTCTTCGACATCGTTTCTTATAAATTTTTTAAATTTATGTGCTCCGACAAGTCGACCTGTCTCTTCATCCAAGCAGACTCTAAAAACAAATTTCATACCGACTTTTAGTGGTATCTTTTGCAGAGCTTTTGGAACAAAAAGGTCTTTTGGCAATCCCCAATCCACAAATGCACCAAAAGATGTCACATCTATGACTTCCATATATCCAAACTCATCAAGCATAGCCTTTGGTCTTAGAGTTGTGGCTATTATTCTATCTTCAGAATCTGTATAGATAAAAACTTTTATCAAGCAAGCTAGCTTCATGTCGTCGCTCAAATAAGCATTTGGCAAAAGCACATCTTCACCATTTTGGCTTACAAGAAAAAGCCCATGGTCTGTAATCCTATCTATTTCAAGAGTGTTAACTCGCCCAACCTGTATGGTTTCATTCATAGCAGAAGTTGTGATTTTATCTCACTTTCTATTTTTTCTCCACAAAGCTGTTTGACAATAGCTAGGGCAAAAATCATAGCAGTTCCTGGACCTCTTGAGGTCATGACATTTTTATCATATACAACATCTTCATTTGAAATATAGCCTTCATCTTTTATATTCGTCTCAAAAGATGGGTAGCAAGTATAGTTTTCCCTCAAAACTCCCGCACTCATCAAAGCCACAGGAGCGGCACAAATGGCACCAATGTATTTTTCATCTTTATCAAACTCTTTTAAAAGTTTTTGAACTGTTTCATCTTTTTGCAAATTTGTAGCTCCTGGAAGTCCACCTGGTAAAACTATCATATCAAATTCACTACTCTTTGCATCTTTTATATGAACATCTGCTTGAACTTTAACTCCATGAGCTCCGACAACTTGCTTTTTATCCAAACCGGCTATTACTACTTCCACATCTGCTCTTCTTAAAACATCAACTATACTCAATGCTTCTATCTCTTCAAAACCTGTAGCTAATGGCACTAATACTTTTGACATAAATTCTCCTTATTTAACTTTTTCTATATATTCACCTTTTGTGGTGTCCACTCTAATACTATCGCCTTCAAGAACATGATATGGAATCTGCACAACAGCCCCACTCTCTAATGTTGCAGGTTTTTTACCGCCTTGAGAATCGCCCTTAAAATTTGGTGGCGTATCTATGATTTTTAACTCCACAACTGCTGGAGCTTCTACGCCTATTGGTTTACCATTATGGAAGAGCATATCAACATTTATACCATCAATTATCCAATTTGCAGCGTCTCCAACCTGATCTCTTGTTAAACCAATCTGATCATAAGTAACACTATCCATAAACTGCATAAATTCGCCATCATCATATAGATATTGCATCGTTTTATCTTCTAAATCTGGTGATTCACACTTATCACCTGCATGAAATGTTTTCTCTATCACCTTGCCATTCGCATATGATTTTACCTTTGCTCTTACAAATGCTGCACCCTTTCCCGGTTTTACATGTTGATACTCTACTATTTTATATGGAACTCCATTTAACTCTATTTTTAAGCCCTTTTTTAAATCTCCCATTGAGTATGTTGCCATTATTTCTCCTAAAATATTTTAGAGATTATAGCAAAAATATACTAAAAAACTATATTATACGGTTAACCGTGCATTATACACATTTAAATAAAAGTATAAAAGGATAAACTGTTTATTTTATATGATTATTAGACATTTTATGTATATAGTTGTATGATTTATGATATTTTATATATAATTAATATCTTTAAAGATATAATTTATAAGTTTTTTAAGCAAAAAAGGGTTAGTATGGTAAATTTAACAGTTGGCGAAAAAAATGACTTAATTGAAGTTTATGATTGTTTATTAGCAAGGAATAGTTTTGAATCTTTTGGGAAAAGTTTTTTAAATTTTATAAAGAGATTTAGTTTTTTAAGAAGATAAAAAAGGGATGAAAATTCATCCCTTAAATTGAAATCTGATGTTATATCTATTTTGCTTCTTTTATAGCTTTTGTATTATCCATAAGAACTGGTACAAAAATAAGAGAAACTGCAACTGCAGCAATTGTTCCAAATATTAAAGCAACACCAAGCCCACCAAATATTGGGTCTCTAGCAAGAAGAGTACTAGCTAGTATGATTGCAGCAGCAGTTAGAAATATAGGCTTCGCTCTTGTAGCAGTTGCTACTGCGATTGCCTCTTTTTTTGCCATACCTTTTTCTATCAAACTAATAGCAAAATCTATAAGCAAAAGTGAATTTCTAGAACTTATACCCATAAGGGCGATAAAACCTATCAGTGAGGTTGCCGTTAGGAAAAATGTATCAACCGTGAACACATCCATCACCCAATGCCCCACTATCACACCGATGATTGAGAGAAAACTACCAAGAAGTATGATACCGCTAATCGCAAAACTTTTATAATATATAACCATCAACAAGAAGATTAATATAAGAGCAGCTATAAATGCACTTCCTAAATCCCGAAAGGTATCCATAGTAACTTTCATCTCTCCGTCCCAGTTCAAATCATAAATCTCACCTGTTTTTTTATCTTTTAGTTGAAGATTAAAAAGATGAGTATCTGTAACTTTATAATTTTTACTAAAAAACTCTTTTATTTTAGCTCTTGCTTTAAGTAGTGGATAAACTTGCGAGACAAGATCTGTTTCAGCAGTAATATTTACCATTTTTCTCAAATCTTTTGACATAATAGTTGGCTCTGAATTAACCTCTTTTATATTTACAAGTTCTATAACAGGGGTCATCATTCCTTTTTTATTCATAAGTTTTAAAGATGATAATTTGTCTTTGAGTGCATCTTTTGAAAAATTAGACAACTCTTTTGTTTTTTTGCTCAAAACCAAAAATAGAGGAATCTGCTCAGGTGCATTTCCGCTATTTTTTATAGCAACATTCATCCCTTCAAATGCTAAATATAAAATTTGATTTACTTGTTTTATCGAGATACCTGAGCGAATAACTTTTTCTTTATTAACTTGTAATTCAAATTTTTTATAAATTTCATCTTGCATAATATCAACATCAACCAGACCTTTTGTTTTTTTCAAAATTCCAGATATTTGCTGTGCAATTTCACGAACTTTTTTACTATTGTTTCCATAAAGCTCTACTACAACAGACGCTAGCGTCGGTGGACCAGCTGGTTGCTCTATCATCTTGATATTTGTGCCTTTTATCAAGTTTTCACAACTTTTTTGTATAATAGGCCTAAGTCTATGCACCATCATAAACGACTTTTCTTCTCTTGTGTGCTTATTTGTAAGATTTACAACAATTTCAGCAACATTTTCACTTCTTTTAAAGCCTGACCCCTTAACTAATCCTGCATAATCCAAAGGTGAACCCGAACCAAGAAAAGTTTCAATATTTTGAACCTCTTTCTCTTTTTTTAGTATTGCATTGACACATTGGGTAATTTTATGGGTTTGTTCTATCGAGCTTCCTGTTGGTGTATCAACATATATTGAGTAGGTATTTGCACTTTTGCCTGGTAGCATTTTTGCCAAAACTAATTTTGTTGGAAGCATCATAATTGAGCCTACAAAAGCCAAAAGTGTTATAGATATAACTAAGAATTTTTTAAACTTAGAATTTAGAATAGAATATATTATCTTTTCAAATATTTTCATTTAATATCTCCTTTGGAGTCTATAGCATCTTTTTGAAAATGGTGATGATGGCGATGAAGTTTAGGTTTTTTTAATAACTTCCTAGATAAATATGGCGTAAAGATATAAGCTATAATCAAAGACGCAAACAGAGCAACAGGTACATTTTGAGGTATCGGTTTCATAAATTGACCCATCATTTGACCAACAAATGCCATAGGAACCATAGTAAGTATGATAGCCAAAGTTGCCACATTTGTTGGTGCTCCTATCTCATCGGTTGCTTCAATTATAATTTCGTCCATATCTTTATCAACCGCATCATGTTTATGTAGGTGTCTATGTATATTTTCAATCACAATAATTGCAGCATCAACTAACAATCCCAAACTAAGCAAAAAAGCAAAAAGCGTAATTCTATTTATCGTTTGACCTGTCATGAATGCCACAAATATTGTTACAGCTAAAATCGCGGGAACTGTAAAAGTTACTATCAAAGACTCTTTCCATCCAAGAACAAGCATAAGCAAAATAGCAATAATCAAAATAGATATAAGAAGATGGGAAACTAATTCATTTACAGCCTCATCGGCTCTAACACCGTAGTTTCTTGTCACTTTAAAGCCTATACCCTCTTTGGAAAGTTCATCCTTAAATTCATTTAATTTTTTCCCTATAGCATCAGCTATTACAACAGCATTTGTTCCTTTTAGCTTTGAAAGTGTTAAAGTAATCTGCTTTTTACTCTTTACAAACTTACCATCTTTTTTATAGAGAATTTCTGCACTTTGAAAATTTTGTATATCATATCCATTTTCTACAGTTGCTATATCTTTAAGATATATGGGAGAGCCCATGTATTGAGCTATAATTAGATTTTTAACATCTCTTATGCTCTCTATAGCATTTTTAACACCAAAAATTGCAAGTTTTCCATCGATGGTTCTATCTTTAATGTCAGGAACATCTACTGCCAATGATTTTAAAGCATTTAAAATTTGCCCCATCGAAAGATGAAAACCAGATAACTTTTTCAAATCTACTTGAATATTATACTGCTGTTTTTTTTCACCTATAAGTTTAGTTTTAGCTACATTTTTTATCGCATTTAATCTGTTTTGTATATATTTTACTCTTCGGTATAGTTCAACTTGCGATATTTTGGAGCCATCTTTTGGATAAAATGCAACTGTGACAATCGGAATGTCTATATCTATATCAAAAGGTTTTACAATTGGCTGCATGACCCCTTTTGGCAATTTATCCAAATTTTGCATCACTTTATCATATAATTTTAAGTTTGAAGATTCTCTATTTTCTCCTATATAGTACATCACATTTACAACTCCAACATTATGAGCACTAACACCATATATATGTTCAACCCCTTTTATCTCTTTTATCTTTCTCTCTAAAGGTTTTACTATGATATTATTTATCTGTTTAGGAGTAGCTCCAGGGAGCACAACTATGACTGCACCACCACTTATCTCTATTTGTGGATCTTCTTCTCTTGGGGTAATTTCTAGTGCGATATAGCCTATTAAAAGCAAAAAGACGCCTAGTAAAGGGGTTAAAGGATTATGTAAAAAACCTCTAGCTAATTTTCCAGCTATATCTGTTACTTTGTATTTTCCTTCCATATCAAACCTACTTAATGTTTACTACAGCATACATGCCAGGATATACAGTTTTACCTAATTGGTTAAATTTAACCTTGAGTCTAAAAGTATGAGTTAATGGATTTGAGCTAGGAATTATTGAAGATATTACACCTTCACTTTTTAAGCCTATAGAGGCAATTTCTACCTTCACAATATCGCCAACTTTTATATCTTTTAAGTTGCTTTCAGAAATCTCGGTTGAAATTTTCAAATCATTCAAATCAGAAAGAACAATTGCTGGCATACCAGGCATCGCCATTTCACCTACTTTTATATTTTTAGCTATTACAACTCCATCATTTGGTGCTTTAATTTTTAAATATTTATATTGATTTAAAACTTCTTGCAGTTTTGCTTTTACTTGTCCTATCTGCTCTTTTGAGATTTTAACCATATTTTTTAAATTTTTTTCGGCTAACTCTAAGTTTTCCACATCATACTTTGAAACCATATCTTTTTTCAAAAGTCTTCTATATCTCTGTAGATTTAATTCAACATTTTGGTATTGATTTTCGTACATTTGGGATGCTAATTTTGCTTGAGAAATAGCTAATTCTACCTGTGTTTTTGCACTATCTATCTCTTTGGAATCAATCTCATAAAGAAGTTGTCCTTTTTTGACCTTATCACCTTCATCGGTATTTACCCGTATAACAAATCCCATATATCTACTTGTTATCATTTTTTGATTATCTGAAATCACACTACCACTTAGATTTAATCCACCAGCCAATACTTGTGATGTAAATGTAAATAAAAGGGCTATAAACAGATATAATTTTTTCATATTTCTTCTCCATTTGCTATTTTTTCTAATTCTAATATTTTGTCGCTTCTACTGTTTTCTACTTCTTTTAGTTTTAATACTTTTTCTATCTCTAATGATTGCTTAATAATCACATCATTGATAGAGACTAGTTTTTCTTGATATCGCCCAAGATAATTTTTATATATCGTTCTTGTTAACTCTATCTCTTTATCCAAACTATTGATATCAAAATCCATGCTTTTTATCTCAGTTTTTATCTTTTCAACTTGTAAAATTATGCCTTTTTTTGCTAACATTGCTTGAGTTTTTACCTTTAAATTCTCAACTCTAGCTTTTTGTATATTTACTTTATTTATGCCACCATTAAAGAGATTCCACTTAAATTGAATACCTATGGTATATGCATCATGCTTGATAAAATCATTCAAAAAATTATTATCCGCACTCGAATACTCAGCAAATGCTCCAACCTCAGGTAAATTTGAAGATTCTTGCAATTTTATATTCATATTTGTTATCTTTAATCCCTCTTTGACTTTTTGAATATCCAGATTTTTAGATAAAATTTTATCTATATCAAAAGTTTTTGGCATAACTTTTTTATAATTTCCAGCTACTGAATTAACTTTTGCATTTAAAAGAAATGATACAAAATGAAGAACTAATTTTTTATTTGCAATTGCTGTGTTTATCATTCTAGTTACATTTGCTTTTTTTGATTGAACTTCTAATAAATCAACTTTTTTGGCATAACCCTCATTTATCATAGCTTTTGCCATATCTTCAAGTTGTTGCATATTTTTTTCTATAATATTTAGGTTTTTTAGATATGAATCTAGTAGGTATATATCAAAATAACTTTTTTTAAGTTGATATACCTTTTCATTTATAATCTTTTTAGTATCTAGTTTGCTTAATTTTGTTAAGGCAGATGTAATTTTGTTATATTGTTCTAACTTTCCACCTGTATATAGCGGCACTTCATAATGCAATTTTGTTTGAAAATGATTTCTTGCATCAGGATAATTCAAGTCTTTTGGCTGAACTGCTAAAACAGAGGAGTCTAGAGGGCTAGGGGTATGAGTTAAAAACTCACTAAAACCAAAATCAGCAAAACTTGCTTCTCTGCTTTGAAGCTTAAAACCAAACACATTTCCTGCATCATTTGAACGCATAGCTAATTGAATTAAATCTACTTTTCCATATTTGTAACCTTGCGCTATTTTATGCTCAAAATTTTTAATTTTCTCATCAAATTTTGCTATATTTATCTCAAGATTGTCTTTTTTTAAAATCTTTATAGCATGCGCTAAAGTAAGATTTAAATAGACTTCAGACGAAGCAAAAATAGGCAATATTGAAAAGATAAGGGATAAAATTATCTTCATGACTTTCTCCATAATTATATTTGAGGATGCCTATCGTATCGGCATCCTCTATAACTTATATTATATCAAAAGTTAATATAATTTTTGTTTAATGGTGTGACTTTAAGATAAGAACCGTCATCTTTATATTTATAACTATAAATCTAAAAAATTGCCAAATCACACAATTTCTTCTAAACTTTGTAAATGCTGATGGAACGGGGGTATAAGCATTTTGACTATATGGTTCGATTTTCATTTTATTTCTCCTTTTTTATGGGCAGAACCCATTAAAAATTCCTCACACTAAAGCTTATGCTTTGCATAGAGTATTTTTCATTTTTATTTCTCCTTGTGTCTGAGCAAAGCCCAGATACAATTCCTCTCACTAAAGCTACGCCTTTGGCGAGAGAGTTTTTATTTATTTCTCCTTGTGTCTGAGCAAAGCCCAGATACAATTCCTCTTGACTTATGCTACGCCTAAAAGTCGAAAACTAGCATATTAAAGCTTTGGCTAAACTCTTCTAGTTTATTCTGGGATTATTCTCCAAAATGGTTTTAATTTTGCTTTCCATAAAAATGCAAAATGCAAGAAATGCTTAACCCAGTGACCTGCTAATCCTATCTCTCCAAAAGTTCCATTTAAATCTCTTCCATATTTATATTTTTTAAAATTTGGAATGACAGGATACATAGTCATAGCAACTGCACTTCCGCTAAATATACCTTTTCCAGCACTTGCAACACAAGCTGCTCCCATTTCACTCATCTTAGCTGTATGAGTTGGTTCGCTCGCACTATGCAAAATGATATCTTTCAAACTTTGAGCAACTGCTTTTCCCATCATAGCACTTGGCATTCCAGTTCTTGGGGGTGTTGGGTTGATTGGTGTTCCATTTGGACTTTTCATTGGTTTTGATATGATATGAGGTGGTGCAAATGCGATACCTATAGCATACATGTTTTTATATGTTTGATTTTGGCAATAGCTTGGCCAATCATCAGCATCCCACTCTTCATAAGGTGCCGCACCTTTTGAATAATCAGCATCAACAAACATAAAACCACCTGGATTAAATATTTTAGATGTGATATCTTCTCCAGCTTTATCATAGGCTTTAAGTCCAACTCCGCCAAATGGAGGAATTAGCATAGAAAAATCAAAAGTCTCTTCATGACTGCTACCATCAAGCAATTCATAGTGAGCTCTGTCTTTTTCCACTTTGTTCACATGAGCTCTTTTTATCCACTTAACATCTCGCTCAGTATATAGTGACTCAGCAAAAACTTTTCCACTTGTTACATATCCACCTAATTTTATATGCATACCAGCAACACCAAAGTCACCTAGTTCATATTCATTCGTTATATAAGTTATAGTTGCTTTATCTCTTACACCCTCTTCTTTTAGCTTGTGATCAACATTAAATGTATATTCAAAAGCTGCACCTTGGCAAGTACACATACCATGTCCCACTCCTATCAAAAACTTTTTATGTTCACCGCTCTTCATTTGAGCTATTAGTTCATCTAATTTTTCACTTGCATGAATAGCATGGTCAGCAGTACAAACAGATACGCTATTTCCTTTGTCTGGTCCAAGTCCTTCAGTGGCTCCAAAATTTAGTTTTGGTCCAGTTGCATTGATAAGATAATCATAAGTAAGCTTTTCACTATTACCCGTTTTATCTTGACCTGTATACTCTATAGTAACATACTGTTTTTCAATATCACTACCGCCTTCAGGATGAATAGAAATAGCTTTTGCTTGTCTATAATCAACTCCTCCTTTTTTATAAACAGGAGCTAAATCAAAAACAACATCTTCTTTGCTCATGCCTCCAACACCTACCCAGATATTTGATGGAATCCAGTTCCACTGTGAATTCGGTGTAACTACAACAACTTCATGTTTTTTACCTAGCCATTTTGCTAGAAAGGTTGCTGCTGTATGTCCTGACACTCCTCCGCCTAATACTACAACTCTTGCCATATTTTTTCTCCTTTAACTTATATTATATTATTATATCATATAATAAATTTAATTTTAGTTTAAATAAGAAGATTATTATATATTTTTATACAAGATGTGTAGAATTGTTGCTTTTTTTCTATTTTTTTTAGATATTCGTGATATTTATCATAAAGACTTATATATTTTCTAATAAGCCTTTATCTGTTTTATTTATAATATTGCATATGCAACCCACAAACATGCATCAAGAGAATTTAGTTCATTTAGCAATTTTTTTTCTATCGCTTCATCAACTAAAATTACAGCCATAGCATTATCATTTTTACCGCGTCCTAGTCTAAAATCTGCAATATTTATATTATTTTTAGACAATATAGTTGCAATACTTGCAATAACTCCTGGTATATCTTTGTTTTTGAAGATTATCATTTTGCCTTTTGGCTTAAAATCAAAACCAAAACCATTTATATTTACTATTCTTTGCTCAATATCATCAAAAACAGTTCCACCCATGGAAGTTACACCTTTATTTGTCGTTAGTGTAATAGTAACTTTATTGTGATAACTAGATGAGTTTGGAATTTCTTCAAAAGTTGCTTCTATTTTTTTCTCTTGCGCAACATAACTTGCATTTACATAGTTTATATTATCACCAACAGATTCTTTTAGAGCTCCAACTAAAGAAAAAGTAAGAAGTGATTTTGCATATTTACTTACATTTCCTTCTGCTTTTATTTTTATTGATTTTATTTGTGATCTATTAATCTGTGCACAAAAATATGACATTTTTTGTATAAGTTCAAGATATGGAACCACTCCTTGTGGCAAGTCTTCTGCTTTAATAGGAAGGTTAAGAGCATTCGCATAAGTAATGCCTCTAGCAGCATTTAGTGCACACTCAACCGCTTGCATGGCTATTTTTTCTTGAGATTCATAAGTATTTGCACCCAAATGAGGAGTAACACATATATTTTCCAAATCTAAAAGAGGATGGTCGGTTGCTGGCTCGTAAGAGAAAACATCTATACCAGCAAATGCAATTTTTCCACTTTTAATTCCTTCGTAAAGAGCTTTTTCATTATACAGACTTCCTCTTGCACAATTTATCAATCTAACGCCATCTTTCATTTTTGCTATCTCTTCAAAAGAGATGATATCAGTTGTTTCCTTATTCTTTGGTGTATGAATAGTTATAAAATCACATGCCAAGATAGCATCAAAATTTTCTGTATATGTCATACCTAAATCAGTAGCTTTTGAAGGTTCAATATATGGGTCATATGTAACTATATCCATACCAAATGCTTTTGCTCTAATAGCAACTCTGCTTCCAATATTTCCAAAGCCTATGATTCCTAGTTTTTTACCACTAAGTTCAACTCCATACCACTTCTCTCTTTTCCAAACCCGCTCTATCTTTAAGTTATTATTTGCATTTACAAAACTTCTAGCACAACTGAGTATGTGAGCCATTGTCATTTCAACCGCGGCTATGGTATTTGCAGTTGGTACATTCATGGCTATTATGCCTCGTTTGCTACAACCATCTAAATCCACATTATCAACTCCAACTCCAGCTCGTACAATTGCTTTGAGATTTTTTGCAGCTTTTAAAAAATTTTCATCTATAGCCGTGGGACTTCTTGTAATTGCGATATCAGCATCTGCGATAATACCTAGCAATTTATCTTTAGAAAGACTAGTTGCATCTATAACTTCAATATCATCTTCTTTTTCTAAAAACTCAAACCCTTTTTGATGTATTGCATCACATATTATTATCTTTTTTCTATTCATAACCATTCCTCTACTATTTTTGAATTTATATCATATTCTCTTAATTTTTTTGTCACTTTTTTTAATACATCGTCTCTACTACTATTTATATAAATATTTGGAATATTTTTGTCTTTTGAAAGAACAAAGGGTAAATTTAGAGCCGAGAGTGTTTGAATAACACAAAAAACAGAATATCTATCTATATTTGAAATTATTAGTTTATACGATTTTACTTTGGGTGATATATATTTATGTAAATTAATTTGCATAAAAAGTTCATTTACAGGATATTCATATTTGCTTTTAGACGACTTAGCTAATCCACTTATCCACGAGTTATCTATGTTTTGAGATTTTTTTTCTTTTAGCATTGGAGAAAGATATTGCTGGCTTTGTACTATTGTATCGTCAGCATAATTGAAAAAACTATATAAGATTCCAACTATGCCAACAAACAAAAGTATAAAAAAAACACCGAGTATCTTTTTTTGCATTTACTACTTCAATTGATCTTTTAAGATATCACCTAAAGTCATTTTATCTTCTTTATTTATCTCATTTAAAGCTTCTCTCTCTTTCATCTTAGACAATCTTCTAATAGAAAGTCTTATTCTATTTTTCTTATCATCTATAAAAGCAATAGCAGCTTCAATGTCATCTCCAACTTTAAGTTCATCATCATTTTGTTGATTTAAATCTTCTTTTCTAATTAATGCATCCACATTTTTATCCAACTCGACAAAAACACCAAAATCTTTTATATCTCTAATTTTACCAACTACAATATCCCCATTTGAGTGGGTTTTGGCATACTTTTGTATTGGACTATCTTCTAACTCTTTTTTACTTAGTGATACCTTTTCGTTGATATCATCAATTTTTACAATCTTTACTTCTATTTCATCATCATTTTTAAATAAGTCTTTACACTTATTGTTTCTATCCCAAGAAGCATCTTCGTTGTGCAATAATCCCTCAATTCCACCTATTCTAATAAAAGCTCCAAAGTTTGTAATAGTAGTTATCTTGCCAGTTACCACATCACCAACATTAAAGTTCTTCAAAAATTCATCAAATGGTTTTGGTAAAATATTTTTAAGTGAAACTCTAAGTCTTCTGTCTTGTGAATTTATTTCAATAACTTCAACATTAATCTCTTCATCTTCTTTGATATAATCTTTAGGATGCTTTATATTTTTATCCCAAGATATTTCAGATATATGCAAAAACCCTTCTATATCATTGCCAAGGTCTACAAATGCCCCATAAGGCTCTATATTGCTAACCGTAACAGAGATGGTATCACCAGCTTCTAATTCACCTTTTATTTCATCCCAAGGATCAGGCATTGCAGCTTTTATAGAGAGTGATAAATGTCTTTTTTCTTTGTCATACTTGATAGCTTTAACAGGCACTACTTCACCTTCGCTATAGAGTGAATTTGGATTTACTGGACCTTTGTAGCTTATCTCACTATAGTGAACTAATCCATCAACACCGCCAACATCAACAAACATACCATAAGTAGTGATTTTTTTAATAACACCTTCAACTATCTCATCTTTTTCTATTAACTCTTGCACTATCTCTTTTTTTCTTTTTCTGTCATCATCTAAAAGTTTTTTTCTTGATACTATTATTGACTCATTTTCGCCATCAATTTTTATAATTTTTACTTTAATATTTTTACCCATCAAAGCATTCATGTCTTTTACAGCTGCTTGTGAGCGTGGGAGAAAAAACTCTATTCCCTCACTGTTTTCAACTATAAATCCACCACGATTTTTATTTACAACTTTAACTTCCAAAATATTCTCATCATCAACTTTATGAGCCTCAATAAACTCTTTTATTTTAACTTTTTTAATAGCTTTTTTATGAGAAACGATTGGTCGTTCATTTCTGAAGCCAGATATCACCACGGCTATTGTGTCTCCAATCTTGCATGTTACATTTCCATCTTTATCAGTCACTTCGCTAGTATATAATCTTCCCTCAGATTTTTTACCAACATCAACCAAAATAACATCATCTTTGATTTCTACAACAACACCATTTATTAGTGCATCTTTTTCTGTCTCTTTGAAAGACTCTTCCAGCATAGCCGCAAAATCCATCTCCTCTTGTTCATTTGCGTCTTCAGTTTGAACTGTTCCGTTCGCCTCATTCACCATTTACTTTCCCTTTTTGTTTGATTTCTTACTTGAAGTTCGATATTATACTTAAATTTTGTTTATTTTTCCAATAACTTTTTGAATAATCCAATCAGGGGTCGATGCACCAGCAGTTACTCCACATCTTTTTTTATTTTCAAACCACCTGTTTTTTATCTCTTTTTCACTTTCTATTAAAAAACTATTCTCACAAAAGTCTTTACAAATACTATGTAGTTGTTTTGTATTTGATGAATTTTTGCCACCAATTACAATCATGATATCTGATTTTTGGGCAAGTTCCTTTGCTGCATCTTGGTTATCAAAAGTTGCATTGCAAATTGTATTAAATACCCTAACTTCCTTATAGTTCATAACCAAATAGTTTGTGATTTGCAAAAACTCATCTATCTTTCTGGTTGTTTGCGAAACAACAGCAATTTTTTGTGAAAATTTGATATTTTTTACATCTTCAACGCTTAAAACCACACAAGTTCTGGTTTTGGCATAGCTAGCAACTCCTTTTACCTCTGGATGATTGACATCTCCAAATATAACTATATCATAACCTTCATTGCTCATCTGTTCACAAATTTGTTGTGGTTTTGTTACAAATGGACAAGTTGCATCTACGATGTTTACGCCCTTTTCTTTGAGATATTTCAAATCTCCTTTAGGAATCCCGTGTGTTCTTATTATAGCTCTTTTTGCATCTTCTATTTCACTTATAGAGTGCAAAGTTTTTACATTAAAATCTTTTTTTAATCTGCTTATCTCTTCATTATTGTGTATCAAAGGTCCAATTGTTGAGGCATTTTTAGAATTTTCTGCAATTTTTATAGCTCTTTTAACACCAAAACAAAATCCATAATGTTTTGCTAATTTCACATGCATTATTTTACCTCTACTTTTGCTATCTTTGAGAATATTTGTATAAAATTTGGAAAGGATGTATTTATGCACTCTGTATCTTCTATATTTATAGGTGCTAAAAGTCCCGCTATTGCAAAACTCATAGCAATTCTATGATCTCCATAACTATTTATTTTAGCACTCTTAAAAACTCCACCTTCTATCTCATATCCATCTTCAAATTCATCTACTTTTATACCACATTTTTTTAAATTTTTCACAACTGCTGAAATTCTATCGCTCTCTTTTACTCTTAGCTCTTTTGCATTTACAACTCTACTCTTTCCTCTTGCTGCAGCAAATGCAATGGAGAGTGCTGGTAGTTCATCTATAAGCCATGCAATATTTTGGCTAACTTCTATACCTTTTAGAGGTGCGTATTTAATAACAATATCACCTACTTCTTCATACCTTGAATCTGTTTTTATAAACTCTACTTGTGCCCCCATTTTAGCTAAAATCTTATATGCCTCAATCCTTGTTTTATTTAAAAGCATATTTTTTAGTCTTATCTGTGAATTTTTTGTAATTGCTGCTGCTACTGCAAAGAAAAATCCGCTTGAGGGGTCATTTGGTATTTCAATATTTAATGGAATCAATGGATTTTTTAGAGGATGAATTACCAGTCTATCATCATTAACTTCTATCTTTGCACCCATCGCATTTAGCATTTTTTCACTGTGGTCACGACTAAGTGTAGGCTCCTTATAGACTGATTTTTGTTTTGCTCTAAGAGCAGCTAAAATCATAGAGGTTTTAACTTGGGCGGAAGCAATTTTGCTCTCATAATCAAACGCTTTTAAGTTATCGTTTCCTCTAATACAAAGTGGTGCAAACTCACCTTCACATCTACCGTTTATATCTGCACCTATACTTCTTAAGGGGTTTACCACTCTCTTCATAGGCCTTGAATTCAGGTATCTATCTCCACTTAAAACAAAAAAACCTTTACAAGTAGATAAAAGACCCATAAGTAACCTAATTGCAGTTCCAGAATTGCCACAATCTAATACTACAGTAGGCTCTTTTATGGCAAGAGGTGGGGTTATTTTGATAGTTTTCCCATCATCATCTACTGTAGCTCCAAGAAGTGAAACAATTTTAAGAGTACTAAAGGTATCTTCTGCTCTAAGATAATTTTTTATCACTGAGCTCTTATCACTTAGCAGAGAAAAGATAGCACATCTATGAGATATAGATTTATCACTCGCAATATCTTTTATCTCTAAATTAAAACTATCTTTGTAACAGACACTAATCATATTCATCGAATATCTATGCCAAACTCTTTTTTAAGTGCACCTAATATCTTATCCATAGCTTCCGCTATATCTTCATCTTTTAGAGTTTTTTGGTCTGATTGAAAATGAAATTTAATACTTAGACTAATCTTATCTCCTAAATCTATACTTTTATATAAATCAGATACATTAAATTTTATAAGATTTGCCACACCAAGAGTATCTATAAAATCACTAATCTTAGAATAGGGCATATCTTTTGGAACTAATAAACTTAAATCTCTGGAAATCGCCTGGAAATTAGAGTAGCTCTTAACTATAGTTTTATCCCAAGTCAATTTTGAAAAATCTAATTCGCAAATATATGTTTTATCTATATCAAAATCATTTTGAACATTGATATGCAATCTGGATATAATACCTAAAATCTCACCACCCTTTTTTACTAAAGCATACTCATAAGAATCGCACAGTTTTGTTTTTACAGGCTCTATTTTTAGCTTAAATTTTCCTATAATATTCGATATCATTCTTGCAAAGAAGTAAAAATCTATCTTTTGCGGTTTACCATGATTTGATACATTTGCATAATCTTTATTACCACTAAAAACAAAAGCTATATTTGTATTTTCGTCTCTATGTTTATCAAAAACCGTACCGATTTCAAAAAGAGCAATGCTATTTTTTCCATATTTGGTATTTTTGCTTACAGAATCAAGCATATTTGGTATAAGCGATGACCTAAGTGTATTTAACTCACTTGTTATTGGATTGAGAATATCTCTGTTCTTATACACAGATTCTAGTTTGTATCTATCATTTCTAGCTCTATCATCAAAGACAAAATGCAAAGACTCAAAAAAGCCATTTGATGCAGCTTTAAATCTATATGATTGCCTTTTTTTGAAATTTATATATGAATCATTGTGTTTTGTACTTTGAGCAAAAACAAGAGGCTTTGATTCTATATTGTCTATGCCTATCATTCGCACTATCTCCTCACAAATATCTTGCTTATTCAAAATATCATGCCTAAATGCTGGTACCTTTATATTCATAGACTCTTGTTCGTGTTTAAAGACAACTTCAAATCCAAGTCCTTGAAGTATATTTATGAGTCTATTTTTCTCTACAAACTGGCCAATCATATCGGTCAGTTCTTGGATGCGAATGTTAACAACTGTATTTTCATAATCTTGCACAACTTGCTGACTTCCTGCATAGACCATAACATCACAAACATTAAGTAGCAAATTCACAAGATAATTCATACCAAAATCCAAATCTGGCTCACTACCACGGCTAGACCTATAGAGGTGTCTATCTGAAACAACTTTTTTATGAAAACTATTTTCCAATATCACAGTTGGATACGAATAGTTCGCCTCAAGTATAATTCTTTGAGAGTTTTTTGTTGCTTTTGAATCTTCTTCTTGTGAAAGTCCAACATACGAGACTCTTTTTTTACCCAAAACTGCATTTAGTCCATTGTTTTGCTTCCTAGCACTAAGCATAGCTTTATCATCTTTGCAATTAAACACATTGTAGTCATAAGACCTAAATAAAACTCCAGTACAATAAGTTGCATAAGAGAGCAATTTGTCCAAGTCATCATCAAAACTTTCACCCACAAGCGCCAATCTCAAATCTATCAAAAGGTTTGATTTTATATTTGTATTATCAACTGCTTTAAATATAAAAGATGACTCTATTTTATCGCCACTACTAACATTTAAAACCCTTCCTACTCCCAACTGATTCTCCTCTTCTTCTTTTACTTCAATTGGTTTGATATCTAAATTAAAAGGCACGGAAATATCTCTTGCAACTCCATGAACACTTAAACAATCACCTCTATTTGCGGTTAATTCCAACTCTATGACATCATTATTAAGAAGTGGAAAATCCCTTAATTGTTTACCAATTTTAATCTCTCCAACACTATCATCTAAAACCATAATTCCATCATTTATCTTAGGAAGTCCAAGCTCGGTTGATGAACAAATCATACCATTTGAGTCTATATCTCTTAGTTTTGCTTCCTTGATTTTAAAATTTCCTGGTAAAATTGAACCAACTCTTGCAACTGCAACCATTTGACCGCTTGCTACATTTTTTGCTCCACAAACTATTTGCTCTATAGTATCTCCCACATCAACTTTGCAAACATTTAATTTATCAGCATTTGGATGTTTTTCACAAGAAGTCACAAGTCCAACAACTACATCTTTTGGCATTGTAATTTTTTTTACACTATCAACTTCTAATCCTATAGAATTTAACTCTTTTGCTATATCATTAGTTGAAATATTCTCTATATTTATCCACTCATTTAACCACTGTTTTGTAATAATCATCTAAACTGCTCCAATAGTCTTAAATCTCCCTCAAATAGTGATCTCAAATCTGGTATTTTATGCAATAACATAGCAACTCTCTCAATTCCCAAACCAAAAGCATATCCACTTACATCTTCGTATCCAACAGCTTTAAAAACATTTGGATCCACTACTCCGCTTCCTAAAATCTCAAGCCATCCTGTATGTGAACAAACTCTACATCCTTTGCCTTTGCAAAATATGCAACTTATATCAACTTCAGTACTAGGCTCCGTAAAAGGAAAAAAGCTTGGACGAAATCTGACTGCTACATCACCAAACATATACTTTAAAAAATCTTCCAATATATACTTTAGATTTGCAAAAGAGACAACTCCCGCCTTATCTACAACCAATCCCTCTATCTGATGAAACATAGGAGTATGAGTCAAATCATAATCTCGTCTAAAAACAGCCCCAGGGGATATCATACGGATTGGTGGTTTTGCATTTAACATGGTTCTTATTTGTACTGGCGATGTATGCGTGCGAAGGAGCATCTCATCTTTAAAGTAAAATG
>CAZRAK010000027.1:0-21213 GCA_964598135.1 uncultured Campylobacterales bacterium | reverse complement strand
AAGGATATAGAAAAGCTCTTCGTATAGCAAAAATGGCAGAAAAATTTGATATACCCATCTTGTTTCTTATAGACACTCCAGGTGCTTATCCTGGGCTTGAGGCAGAAGAGAGAGGGCAGAGTGAAGCTATAGCTAGAAATCTTTTTGAATTTAGTGATATAAAAGCAAAAATACTGTCTGTTGTTATAGGCGAGGGTGGAAGTGGAGGAGCTTTGGCGCTTGGCGTTGCAGATAAAATAGTAATGATGAGATATTCTGTCTTTTCTGTTATATCGCCAGAAGGATGTGCAGCGATTCTTTGGAATGATCCACTCAAACAAGAGAGTGCTACAAAAGCTATGAAAATAACATCTGAAGATTTATATAAGATGGATTTAGTAGATGATGTTCTTGACGAACCGATTGTTGGAGCTCATAGGGATAAACTAGGTGCAGCAAATATTATAAAAGAGTATTTTTTAAATTTTATAGATGAAATGGATAAGATGAGTGATGAACAAAGAGTCAAAAAAAGAGTTGAAAAAATCTTATCTATTGGTGCCTACGAAGAAAAAAAGTAATAAATTTTTAGTTTGTAAGTTATTCTAACCCGAGTTATATCGGGTTAGAATATTTATGCTAGTGTAACTCTTTCCAAATAGATTTTTTCCACAATAGTGCGAGTATGGTAAAAACTATAAAGAAGCCGATTACCCATGGTCCAAGAGCTTCACGAGCTGGCTTACTAGGATCACCCGTCTCTTCAAGATACGAGATAACTTTTCCATACCCCTCTTTTGTAAGACCAACTCTCGGCATTGCAGTACCTTTTAGTTGGGTTTGAGGATCTTCTACAAAAGTTTTCATAAAATCTTCACTTCTAGCCCTTATCATGATTGAAAGATCAGGAGGAAGTTTACCTGTATATTTTACGAGGTCAGCTTGATAAGCTGCAACTTTTGTTTGAAATTTTAGAAGGTCTATATCTTTGTTTGTGACGATATTTGATTTTGTTTTTGGTACAAAACCTATTTGAGTCCATTTTCCATATCTGTTTGCATGACATCTACCACAACTAACAGTATAAGCCTCTTTTGGCGTTATTTTTTTGGATGCTATTGATTTTAGGTAAGCAACCATATCGGCAATTTCTTGATCTTTATTTCCACCTGCACCTGCAAAGGCTGGCATAGGGAAAAATCTAGTTTTACCATCAAATTTATGTGTGAGCAACAAAGCTTTTGTTGGATTTTTTATAAGTTGGGCTAAAAATCTCTCATCAAAAAGTCCTCCAACATTACTCAAATCAGGAGGATTTACTCCAAAACTAGCAGCTGCTGCGTTTGGATCCATTGGTGCTTTAAACCCTTTTGAATTTATGCTGTGACATCCAAGACATGCACCTGCTCCTGCAACTAAAGCTTCACCTCTTTTAATATCACCTACTTTTGTTAGGGCAGGTAAATCTACATATGCAAAGTTTCTATCTTCCACATGTTTGTGCATTTTGCTGTGCGCAAAAGGCTCAACTCCCCAATATGTAAGGAGTGCAAAAAATATAACGACTAATAATATCTTTAACTCTTTCATTATTTGCCTCCTAATGGTTTTTCTAGCTTGGTTATAATTGGTAGTGATATCCACAGTAAAATAAAGAAACTAGCAGCAACCGTACCATATGTTGTATAAATTCCAATAGGCGGTAATTTACCAAGTATTGTTAGTGCAATCATATTTATAAGCAGTAACCAGAACCAAATCTTGAAGATTCCTCTTCTGTTTGCTGGTGCTACATTTGGACTTCTATCTAAGAATGGTAAGAATAAAAATATGACTTGAGCAAAACCAAAAGCGATAAGCCCTGGATTTTTTGGAAACGGTCTTAAAACTTCATAGCTCCATAAAAAATACCATTCAGGATAGATATGAGTAGGAGTTTTAAGTCCATTAGCTGGATCAAAGTTTACAGGATCCATAGCGAATTCAAAATGATAAAATACTAAATAGGAGAAAAATATCATAAAAAATCCTAGGATTAAAATATCTTTACTTAAAAAATCGAATTGAAATCTTATAACTTTAGAGTGTTTTGTATCTCCTGCGAGGTATTTTTCACTCTCCTCTTTAAAATCTATATCTTCACCATCTTGGTTATTGACATGTGGAATTCTAAGAGTTGCAAAGTGAAATACTATTAAAGCCATAACCACTAGAGGAAGCAAAAGAACATGAAGCATAAAAAATCTAGTCAAAAATGCATCTCCAGGAACATAATCACCTCTTATCCACTCAACTAAACCATTTAAATGAAGAGCTCCTAAACTAAATATGTTAGTAATAACCATACCAGCCCAATAACTCATTTGTCCCCAAGGAAGCATATATCCACTGAAAGCTTCAGCAGAAAATGTAACAAAAAGAAGCATTCCTGAGAGCCATATCATCTCTCTGCCTTTTTTATAGCTTCCATAGTATATCGCTGTAAACATATGTATATAAACAATAAGAAATATAACAGATGCTGCAACTCCGTGTACATGTCTCCATAACCAACCATAACCAACTTGGCTCATAATTGTATAGTTAACACTATCAAATGCCAATTTTGCATCAGGTTTGTAATACATAAGTAAAAATATGCCAGAAATTAGAAGTATCCCGAAGGTAACTGCTAAAATCATACCCATTGCCCATAGAAAATTTATATTTTTAGGTATCCAATATTCAGTTGCTAAAACTTTTTTTACTGAATCAACAGCAAGTCTTTGATTTAGCCAATCGTGAATACTAGTTGCCTTTGTAAAATGTGCCATCAATTATCCTTTATACTGTTAAGCCAGCAGCTTTCATTTTTTTAAACTCTTCACTCTCTTCACCGATAACTATCTTTGTTCCAACTACCGTAAAAGGTGGTATATACAAAGGTATTGGAGGAGGGGATTTTAGTACGCGACCAGCCGTATCAAACTGTCCACCATGACAAGCACAGATAAACTTTAATTGTTTAGGATAATACGAAGGAATACATCCAAGATGAGTACAAAGGCCAATAGCAATTAGAAATCTATCTTTGCCGACTATGATATCTCTATCATCTTTTTTCATAGCTGAGGTTTTCTTTAAGACAAATATGGGCTTACCCCTCCATTTTTCCACATTTAAAACATTTGGTTTTGCTGAACTTAAATCAATAGTTGTAAATCCAGCAGATTTTACGCTAGGAAGGGGATCCCAAGTTCGCTTAGCTGCTCCTAAAACAGCTATACCACCAAGAGTAGTAAAGCCACCAAGAGCAAGGCCAAGAAAATCTCTTCTCTCTTTTTTTATTGCCATTTCTGTCCTTATTATTAAATTTTCCTTATTATATCAAATTATTTTTTAAATTAATATGATAAAAATATGAATAAAAATTAATAAGCTTAAAAATATCATAATTCATTTAAATTTTGTTAAAGATTAGTGTTATTAAAGTGTCAATTAAATATTTTTTATAGGTTTGTGAAAGTTAATTTTTTGCCTCTATTTTCTTAACGATAAGTTAACAAGCTTTTTTATATACTGTTATATGTCAAAAATACTATTATTAGAAGATGATGATGTTTTATCCGAAACATTAATCGAACTTTTGGAGAGTGAAGATTTTGAAGTTGTTCATGCAAGTGATGGTGAAATGGCACTTGACGCTACATTTGTGAGTAGTTTTGATCTTATGCTTTTAGATGTAAATGTACCATTTTTAAAGGGCTTTGAACTTTTAAAGAGTTTGCGAGAGAGTGGAGACATGACACCTGCTATCTTTATAACAGCTCTTACTGATGTTGCGTCATTGTCGCAAGGGTTTGAGATTGGAGCTGATGATTATATAAAAAAGCCTTTTGATTTTGATGAACTTTTGATACGCATAAAAGCACTTTTGAAAAAGCAGTATCACACTTATGCAAATGAGATAGTAGTAGATGATTTTCGTTTTGTTATCGAAAAAGATGAACTCTATAGAGGCTCATTGTTTGTGCCTCTTCCTCCTTATCAATTGCATATATCAAGGCTTCTGTTTCAAAATTTAAATAAAACACTCTCAAAAGAGAGATTGCTTAATACTTTAAATGAAGGAAAAGAGATGAGCGAGGGAGCTCTTAGAGTGCATATAAATCAACTTCGTAAAATTGGTTTGCCAATTATTACTATAAAAGGGATAGGATATCGACTTGCTTCATCATGAAAAAAAAGCTTTTTTAAAATTTTTTCTTATCTATTTTTTAAGTGTCGCAATTTTGATACTCTTGGCAGGATTTTTCTATTTTGCCCAAATGAAAAATCAATTCTTGCAATCCGAAGAGTTTTCGATAATAGAGTATGCAAGGCAGATAAAAATGGGAAATGATGTGAGCGAATTTAGTAGTGCATACAGATATATTGCTCCGCAAAAAAAATATAAACATATAGATATAAAAAATTTTACAACTATTAGTAATGAGTTTGTGAAATATATACCAAAAAATAAAAAAGGAGAATATTTTCAAGTTTTTAAGTCAACAAAAGGCTTTAATCAAGAGTTACTTGTCTTAAAACTGCAAATAGCTTTTGTTCAGCTGATTTTGTTAGTTCTATTTGCACTTCTTAGCTACAGATTGGCAAAAAACGCACTAAGACCTCTTGAGGAGAGTATCGCAACACTTGATAAATTTGCAAAAGATTTAATTCATGACTTAAACACCCCTGTGACAGCGATTAAGCTAAATATGAAACTTTTAAAAAAAGAGCCAAATTTTGAAAAAAACAGAGCTTTGCAAAGGTTGAATAGAAGTGTATATACCATTTCTGAACTACATGAAAATTTAACCATACTTTTACAAGAAGAGACCTTTCAGATGCAAGATACTGAACTGTTTGATATGGTCAGGGAGGTTGTACAGACTCAAAAACAGATATTTCCTCATCTTGACTTTCGTATTAAAAGCTTCTGCTTAACAGCAAAAATAAATCCAAATGCTATGAAGCAGATACTGCAAAATATTATCTCAAATGCTTGCAAATATAACTCAAAAAATGGCTTTATAAAAATATATACAAAAGAAAATGAACTCTATATAGAAGATAGTGGAAAAGGTATAAAAAATCCCCAAAAGATATTTGATCGCTCTTTTAGTGATGAAAATAGTAGTGGTATAGGTTTGGACATAGTTAAAAGATTGGCAAAAGCTATGAGCATAAATATAGAGGTAAAATCAAGTTCAAAAGGGAGTATTTTTATCTTAACGATGAGCTAATATTGATTTGTCATAATTTCATAAATATTTAATGGAGTATTTATGAAAAAGTATATCAAATATATCATATATATTGTATTTATTGCAATAGCAAGTTTCGGATTTTACAAAAAAGTTTTTATCCCTAAACATACATTTACAACCCTTTATCCAACAAAAGGGAGCATTGATATAAAAGTTAATGGTGTTGGAAATATAAGTGCTAAAAATATCTATAAAATCGGTTCTTTGTATGGTGGTAAGATTTTAGATTTTAACATACAAGAGGGTGAGTATATAAACAAAGATATCCTCATTGCAAATATAGATAGTGTAGATTTAACGGATAAAATAGATGAGCAAAAAGCTCTTAAGGCAAAACTTTTAAATGATATAAATTCTTTAAAAGTGGACAAACTTAGTGCTAAAGTTAATTTTGATTATCAAAATGAGCTATTTAATAAAAACAAAAAACTCTATAAGCTTCACTCAATATCAAGTTTGGATTATCAAAAATATCTAACAGCAAGAGATACAGCTAAATTAAAGATAGATAGTATAGACACAAATATAGTCTCGCTTAAAGAGCAGATTAAACAAGTTGTAGCTGGCATTAGTGGATTAGATAAAATACTGACCCATTATGTCATAAAGGCTCCTGTTAGTGGGTATGTTACCAAAAAACTTGTTGTAAATTTTCAAATCATACAGCCAAATCAAACACTCATAGAGATAGTGAATCCAAAAGATGTTTGGGTAAAAACCTTTATAGACACAAGAATAAGCGGTAAAGTTAAGATTGGCGATAAGGCCTCTATAAAACTTCGCTCATCTGATAAGATATATAGAGCCAAAGTTGTAAATATAAATCCGATAAATAATGCCATAACTTATGAAAGAGAGATTGATATAGCTTTTGATAATCTTCCTATACCATTTTATTTAGAAGAACAAGCTACTGTAAAAGTTGATATAAAAACACTCAAAAATATCGTAAAAGTACCAACTAATGCACTAGGTATCTATAAAGAACAAAATGGTGTTTGGATACTAGATGGTGATAAAGTAAGATTTAAGCCACTTAAAATTTTAGCATATGAGGGCAAAATGGCAGCCGTCAAAGGCGTGAGTGTTGATGAAAAGCTGGTTGTGCCAGACCCTAGCAAAAAATCCTTAAGTGAGGGTATGAAAATCTATCATGATTAATTTAGCATATAAAGATATCACACATTCACTCAGTAAGTTTTTGATAACTGCTGTTAGTGTTGGTGTGCTTTTGGGAATTGTTATCATCATGATTGGTGTTTATCGTGGAATGGTATTTGATGCAAAGGTTTTGGTTAGTGATATAAAAGCAGATATCTGGGTAGTACAGCAAGATACGCTAGGTCCTTTTGCACAAACTTCAAAGGTGCATGAGGATTTGAAAAATCAAATTTCCTATCAAAATGGCATAAAGTATGCAGAAGCTATCACATTTCAAACATTTCAGATGGAAAATAGATATGGTGATTTTAAAGTTATGCTAGTAGGGTATGACCCCTTTGGAAAGATAGATGTTATAAATCAAGCTAAACTAGTAGAAGGAAGAGGTATAAAAAAACAGCATTATGAGATAGTAGTATCGCAAAAGACCAACTATAAGTTAGGAGAGTATATAAAGCTTGGACGAGATAGTTTTAAAGTAGTAGGCATCACAAAAGATACAGTCTCAAATGGTGGAGATTATCTTATATTTACTAGTCTAAAAGATGCCGAAGTTTTACAATTTACATATACAAATGAGAGAGTTAGAAGTGATGATAATAGAGGCATAAAGGGCGGTAACCCACACCTTGTAAATGCGATAATAGCTAAAATAAAAGATGGTTACAATCCAAAACAAGTAGCAAGAAATATAGAGAGAACAACACATAAAAAAGTCTTTACAAAAGCCGAACAGACAAGGTTGTTGCTTGAAAAAGTTATAAAAAAATCCTCAAAACAGATAGGTATGTTTACAATTATTTTGATTATAGTATCTATCGTGATTATTGCTCTTATTATCTACACCATGACACTAGAGAAGATAAAGGAGATAAGCATATTAAAACTTATTGGTATCTCTAACTTTACGATTTCAAAGATGATTATTCAAGAGACTATCACGCTTGGAGTTTTGGCTTTTATATCAGGTAATTTGTTTGCAAGATTGATAAGTGGAGGGTTTCCAAAGAGAATTGTATTGGAAACTAGTGATGCTTTTAGTCTTTTTGGGATTATCTTAATTTCGTCTGTATTTGCCTCACTTTTTGGTATATACAAAGTTGTCAAAACTGACCCATCACAAGCGATAGGGGGATGATATGAATGAAAATCAATCTATAAAAATAGAAAATTTAGTGAAAAAATTTGGCAAAGGCGAGAGTGAAGTTACTGTCATAGATGGTGCAAATTTCACACTCAACAAAGGTGAATTTGTCGCTCTTGTCGCACCAAGTGGCGCAGGGAAGACAACACTTCTTATGATGCTAGGATGTGTATTGGAGCCGACAAGTGGTAAAATTGAGATAGGGCAAGAGGTTGTTTATGACAACAAGTGGAGAGTAAAAGATGATAGGGCACTTAGAAGAGAGAAGATAGGATTTATCTTTCAAGCTCACTATCTAATACCGTTTCTAAACATAGAGGAAAACATCTCTCTTCTTCCATATCAAAATAAAGAATCGCCAAAGGTTGTCAAAGCTAGAGTTAAAGAGCTTTTGGACTATCTTGATATGAGTGAAAAACTACACAATATGCCAAGTGAATTAAGTGGTGGACAAAATCAAAGGATAGCTATAGCAAGAGCTTTGGCAAATGAACCAGATATCATACTAGCAGATGAGCCAACTGCGGCACTAGATAGACATAGGGCTGTAAGTGTTGTAAAGATGTTAAAGAAGATTACAAGAGAGCAAAATGTTACTATCATAATGGTAACGCACGATGATAGATTATTGCCATTTTGCGATAAGATTTTGACAATTAAAGATAAAAAAATAGAGATAAAGGAAAACAGCGATGAAAATATCATATAAAAAACTAATTATTTTAACTCTTTTGCCTTTTAGTTTAAATGCCTCATCCCTAAAAGAAATAATGCAAATGACACTAAAAAACAATGCAAACATAAAAGCTATGAATTATGATATAAATTCTAAAAAAGAGACTTTAAAAAGTGTCTCAAATACTCTAAATCCTACTATAAATATAGGCGCTAACTATACCAAGCTTGACCTCGATATCCGCTCTTCTCAAGTTGGAGCAACTTCTATGGGATATATAAAGTTTGGTATAGACCTCTATGACGGAGGTAAAAATAGTTCCATAAAAAGACAAAAAGAGTATGAGCTAAAATCAGCAACACTAGGGGCAAAAGCATCTACAAAAGAGATACTACTGCAAGTTATTACACTCTTTTATGAGATAAAAACTATAGATGAAAATATAGTGGCATATAAAGATAAATCAAAAACTTTGTATGCGGAGTACAAAACACAGAAGCAAAAATATGATATACAAATGATAACTATTGATGAGGTTTTAAAACTACAATCAGAATATGAATCAAACAGATATATTATAGACGATTTAGAGTATCAAAAAGATTATCTATATCAAAATCTATCTCTTTTGGCAGGTAAAAAAATCACCTCTGTTGATAACTCAAAACTATCAGATATGACAAATTTAAAGTATAAACCAAGTGCTAGTATTCAAGCCCTAAAAAGTAATATTGATGCCATGCATGAAGATATTAACCAATTATCAGCAGTTACAAAGCCAAAGATAAGAGTTGAGGATGCTGTAAATATTTACCACTATAATGACTATAATAATGGAATTTTGAAAGATTTGCCAAAACAGCAAAATCAACTTATGCTCAGTTTTTCAATCAATCTTTATAATACTTCTAGCTCTAGTAAAAAGCAATCTGCTATTTTAGCAAAGATGGTTAAAAAAGAGCAGTTAAACTATGCTATTGCAAAAGAGAAAGTAGCTTTTGATTTAGCCACAAAAAAGCTCTTAATCCAAAAAGCAAAAATAGCTTCGGCCAAGAGCGCTTTAGATATGGCCATTAGTGTCTATGATATAATTTTGACAAAATTTCAAAATGGTATAGTCGATAACATAGCCTATCTTGATGCGCTAAGCAAAAAGACGATAAACCAAGCACTCTATAACCAAGCTTTAAATAACTATGAGATAGCAAAAGCGAATTACTATTTTAGTAGTGGAGTGGATTATAACATATCATCTATGCTAGCACAATAGAAACTGTACTTGGGAGTTTGGATAAATTTATTGGCGAGTTAAAAAATTCCGTTTCTACTTTTTGAAGTTTAAGGTAAAAACCCTAGTAGTTCCGATTTTTTTACCCTCATGGAGTGAAGGTATCGCAAGTTTTCTTATATTTTAGAGTATCTATAATATTACTTTATGTAGTTATGTGAGAAATCTATAGGTTAGTATTTAACTGTTTGTTCATTAATGTTAATGTTCTACAATGATTTTGGTATAATTGGCTTAATACTCTTTTGATTAAATTGTCTAAAAACAAGGAGGATTGATATTGCTGTTTTCTGAAAAAAATATACCAAAACTAATCATTTTTACCCCAATTTTTACTATAGTTGCGCTAATTTCTATACTTCTGTATTCATTTATTGAGACACAAAACAGCTATTATAAACAAGAGAGCAAAGAGTTGGAAGCAAGTTATATGCAAAAGCAAAAAATGGTGCTTGTTAGCGAAATGAACAATATCTTTAAATACATAGAGTATCAAAAAAGTTTGATACTTAGCAATATAAAAAAAGATATGAAAATTCATATGAAAGCTTTTTCTAAATTGATAAAGAAAGTAAACAATTCTAAAGAGTATACGAGTTATATCAGTCAAAACTCAAATGACAATACAGATTTTATCATATATGATTATCATAAAAAATTGCTCTATAAAGATAAAGATGTATTTTTTGAGTCCTCAATAATTAAAAATTATAGTAGCATCAAAGAAGTTTTTATTTTAAGAGATGAGACGACTCTCTATCTTTTGAGAAATATTCCCGATAAAAAAATAGTTATCATTTTAAAAAAAGATATATTTTATAAATTAGACGACCTTAAAAATGCGATTGCAAGATGGATAGAGTTGGTTAGATTTGGTAATGGTAACTATTTTTGGATATACACAAATACCAATAAATTAGTGGCTCATCCCTATAGAAAAAACGAGATAGGTAAAGATGACACGGACAAGAGAAATAAAAATGGCATCTATTATGTGCAAAAAATTGTTAAATTGGCTATAAAAAACCGAAATGGTAGTTTTTTTGAATTTTACTATCCAAAAGAGGATAATAATATAAGTACCAAAAAGCTTAGTTATGTAAAGTTGTATTCTGAGTGGCATTGGGTTATTGGCTGTGGTATATATGTCGATGAGATTAAAAAAGTTATATCAAGAAAAAATGAAATACTACATAAAAAGATACAAAAGTATATCGAGAAGATACTTGTTATGGCTCTTTTGTCAATACTGTTTATCTCTATGGTTTCGATAGCGATTTCAAGAGAGATAAATAAAACGCTTCTTGAACATAAAGAGAGAGTAAGGAGAAAAGAGCAGGATTTAAAAGATTTAAACAATAGTTTGCATGTCAAAATCCAAAAAGCTTTAAGTGAGGCCAAAGAGAAAGATAGAGCTATGCTGCATCAATCAAGACTTGCTAGAATGGGTGAAATGCTTAGTATGATTTCTCATCAGTGGAGACAACCTCTAAATCAGTTAAACAGTATAATGATGGAGCTTGAGATTAGAGTTTTGTTCAAAAAAGCAACTGATAGTTTTTTGCTTTTATGTGTAAAAGATGCAACAAAAACTATACAGTTTATGTCAAAAAGTATGGAAGATTTTAAAAATTTTTATAAACCAAAAAAAGATAAAGAGTATTTTTATGTCTCTGTTGCTTGTAAAGATGCAGTTTCACTCACAAAAGAGTCTTTGAAGAGTGCAAAAGTTAAGCTTGATTTTATAATAAAAGATGATTTGAAAATCAATGGATACAAAAGAGAATATTCACAGGTGATTTTAAATCTTCTTTTGAATGCAAGAGATGCATTAGCTTCAAATGATATAGAGAAAAAGAGTATAACTTTAATTGTTGATTCAAGGGACGGATTTTCTATTGTGACTATAAAAGACAATGCGGGCGGTATAAAAAAAGATATAATTGATTTAATTTTTGAACCATATTTTTCTACAAAAAAGATACAAGGTACAGGACTTGGTCTCTATATGTCAAAAATGATAATTGAAAAAAATATGGAAGGAAAATTGAGTGTAAAAAATAATGATTTTGGAGCGGTATTTGAAATCTTGCTTTAAGATTTAAAAGAGGTAAAAATAGTGTTAGAACTAGAAAAAAAATTAAAAAATTTCACTGTTTTGGTTGTTGAAGATGATGAAACAGTAAGAAAAAGATTGAAAAATATCTTGAGCTTTTATTTTAAAGATGTATATGAAGCGAGTGATGGAGAAATGGCTTATAGAGTCTTTTTATCCGAAAAGCCGAACTTGATAATCTCGGATATTGTGATGGAGTATGAAAATGGTATATATCTGGTAAAAAAGATAAGGCAGGCAAATTTGTCTGTTCCTATTATCATACTTAGTGCATACCCCAAAGAGGAGTATCTGCTTAAGTTGATTAATCTTAAGATTGATCAATATCTACTTAAGCCGACAACAAACCAAGAGTTGTTTGATGCGATTAGCAATGTTTTGTGCAGTGGAGATTATGCTATCATAGAGCTTTCAAAAAATATTTTTTTAGATACTAATAATAATCAGATTTTATTTGGCACTTCGAAAATTGATTTAAGAAAAAAAGAGAAAGATTTTTTAGAGCTTTTATGTAGAAACAGAAACAGAATCACAAAGTATTATTTGATTCAAGATTATGTTTGGACAGATAAATATATGTCACAAGACGCTCTGAAAACATTTATTAAAGAGTTGAGAAAAAAACTACCTGTAAATATCATTGAAAATGTAAAGCAAGAAGGCTATAGACTCATATAAGTTTTTATGAGTCTATACATAATCTACTAGATAGAGTGATATTTGTGGAAAAAGTGCCATTAAAAATGCCATAAATATCATGATTATGACAAAAGGTAGGCTTCCTTTCATCACCTCTACTATATTGCCTTTGTTTCTGATACCTTGAACAACATATAGATTTAGCCCAACAGGAGGGGTTATTAGAGCCATCTCTATCAGGATTATTAAATATATACCAAACCATACTGGATTAAAACCCAAAGTTACCATGATAGGCGCTATTATGGGAATTGTGATTACCATTAATGAAAGAGTTTCTATGAACATTCCTAAAATCAGATACAGGAGCGTAACCATTGCAAGCATAGAGTATTTTGAGATTGCTAGACTCTCTATAAAATCAGATAAATCATCAGTTAAGCCTATAGAAACCAAGACAAAATTTAGAAAATTTGCAGCAACTATGATGAACATTATCATCCCAGTTGTTCTAATTGTTCCCTTTATAGCCTTTTTTATAACAGCAAAATTCAATAATCCTTTAAAATATGTGATAGCTAGGGTTGTTAAAACACCAAGTGCAGCACTCTCGGTCGGTGTTGCAAAACCAGTATATATTGAGCCCATAATTAGCACAAATAAGATAATTATTGGGATTAAATCTTTTAGTGCAATAAATCTCTCTTTCCAAGTTACTGGCTCCTCTTTTTTTCTCTTCTCTTTTTTAATAATAGAATAAATTAAGATAAAAAGCATAAATAAAGAAGCCATGAATATACCAGGAATCATACCTGCTACAAATAGCTTTGGTATAGAAGTGTTGGTTAAAAACCCATAAACTATAAGATTTATAGATGGAGGTATGAGGATTCCAAGTGTACCTCCAGCTGCTATAGTGCCAGCAAAAAGACCAGGTTTATACCCATATTTGTCACATTGAGGCATGGCTACTGTTGTTATGGTTGCAGCTGTTGCCACGGATGAGCCTGAAATCGAGGAGAATAGAGCGGATGAAGCTATATTTGCGTGAAGCAGTCCTCCAGGAAGCCATGAGAGCCACTTGTGAAGGGAAAAATATATACCTTTTGCAATTCCAGAATGCAATAATATCTCTCCTAAAAGTACAAAAAATGGGATAGATAGCAGAAGAAAATCTGTACTTACACTCCATGTAATCTCACCAAGAGAGCCAAATATTGGATAGTCAGAAAAAAAATAACCCACAATGATTCCGACACCAGCTATGGACGAAGCAACTGGAACAGAAAGAAAAAGCAACAAGAGTAGTAAGGCTACACAGATAAGAATCAGATACATACTTCATCCTTGCCTACATTTGAGTAGCCATTGTTTCTGTTTTGAATAAGTGACTTTATAGCAAGAAACAGCAATACTAAAATGACTATTAAAAAAAATACAAATCCGAAAAACCATATACTTTGCGGTATCCATAGTGGAGTACCCAAGGGAGTGTTTGCCGTTGAATTTTTTATAATTGAAGTGTAAAAAACATTTGATGCCGAATATGCTAGCAGAGATATAAACATCAATGTAAACAGCATTGCGATAACATCAAGTAGGTATTGAAATCTTTTAGATATTCTAGTGTATAAGATATCTATTCTTATATGCATTTTGCTAAAAAGTACATATGCCAATGACCATGATGTGCAGATTCCTAAGATATATCCAGATATTTCGTCTGTTCCTCCAAAAGATATAAGGAAGAATTTTCTCAAGACTACCTCTGTGCCTATTAGAAACACAGAGGCAAAAAGCAAAAATCCGCATATATATATAAAGAATTCAGAAGCTTTTTTTAATCGTTCAGTCATGATAGTTTCCTACTTAGCCACTATATTTACGACTTTTCCGATAGTATCATTCCACTCTCTGACCGTTTTAGCAGGAACTTTTTTGACCCATTTAGGAATTACCCTTGAAACTAAAACATTTTTTGCAAGTTTTTTGTCTTTTTCTTGTATCTTGACAAGTTTCATATGAGCTGGTTTTCCATAAGAGCAGTCTTGTCCAGTCAGACATTTCTCACCCTCAGATGTCTCATAATCAGTTTTTACCCAAGCAGGAGTGACTATATATTTGTTTATTGATTTTAAAAGTTTTTTCTGCTCTTTTTTTGTAAATTTGTTCCAAGTATCTAGATTCATAGCTGTAATTACATATGCCCAACCACCGATTGGTAGAGGGTATAGATAATTTGAGACTTCACCCCAACCAGACATATATCCTGACAAGCCACCTGTAACAGCACAGTCAATAACACCTCTTTGTAAAGATTGTGGTACTTCACTATATGACATTGTGATTCCTGTTGCTCCAACTCCATCTAAAAATTCAGCAACAGTCCATCCTGATGCTCTTACTTTTTTGCCTTTTAAATCAGATAGTGAGCTGATTTTTTCTTTGCAGAATAGAACTTGAGCAGGATATGGAACTACAGAAAGCAGTTTTGCATTAAAGTCTTTTTTTAGTGCTTCATCTAGTGTCTGCTTGTATGAATTTACAACTTTTTTTGCTGTTTTTATATCATCTGTTAAAGCAGGAAAATCCAATCCAGCAAGAGTTTGAGAGTCAGAAACAACATATCCGCCGACGGTTGAAACTACATCAAAAACACCCTTTGCAAGTTCTCTATATACAGAGGCTCCTTTGAGTTTGATTTGACCAAGTGAGCTTAATCTAACTTTTGTTTTTGGAAACTCTTTGGTAAAATCTTTTTTCCAGTATGGCTTTTCATACTCTTTATAAAGAGATAAACTACTCCACGAACCTACAACTCTAAGTTTAGCAGGAGCTGCATATATGCTAGATGCTACCAATAAAGCTCCCATCGCTATAAACACAAAACCTTTTTTCATATCGTCTCCTTTGATGTGAATTTAAAACAATACTAACTTACACAAGTGTGATGTGGGTGTGTTTTAAAATCTAAGGAGAAATTTCTTTAAAATATGTTACGAAGAGTAACTAAAAAAGTGAAAGTTAATCAGTTTCTATCCATTTTACAATAGTGTCTATATTTTTATCACTGATTTTTTTAAATGCTACCATATCTTTATGGAATTTATTATCTTTTGTGGATTGTGTGAAAACATATCTTGCTATCGCTCTTAACTCATCTTCGCTAACTTTGCCTTTGAGTGATGGTATAAGTCCATAGGTTTTTAAGCTCTATTAAGATTTATACCTCACCCATTCTTTTTATTTTTAGTGAGTTGAGCAGGTTCCCTCGCCAGTACTTTTTTGTAGTTTTCCCTCTAAAAAGAGCTTTACACTATCTTGTACAGTTGACGAAACAGTGTCAAAGTATAAATCAAGTCCTGCTTTTGCAAAACCTCTTGCAGGTGGTCCGCCTATGCCACTAACTATGAGGGCATTTGGTTCTAGATTTAGTATGTTTGTGACTGCATTGCCACACCCATCTTCGCTATGACCTGGATTTTTTACACTCTCAACATCAACAATTTTATCCTTTTTTAGAGTTATAATTGTATAGTAGTTTGCCTTGCCAAAATGGGCACCTCTCTTAGATAAATATCCATCATTTTTGTTTGTTGGAAATACCAATTTCATTTTTTTCTTCCTTTATCAATATATTTATAATTTTTCCCTGTAAAAACGCAAAGATTAGAATGTAAATATTTACAATAATAGTAAATGTAATTCCAAATAAGCCTATCATGAAAGGTAAAAGCGGGATTTTAACTGCTCTTGCATACATAAAAGTTGCAATCAAACCAAATTTTAAACCATGTTTTCTCATGTCATCTAGCATTGGATACCAAGCATACATCGGACCATGACTTAAAATTCCACCAACTATCGCATAAAAAACTCCTTTTTTACCACTATCTTCACCAAAGTATTTCATGATTTGCTTGGGTTTTAAAAAATAGTTTATAAGAGCAGTTATCGCGATAACCAATGCAAAAATCGGAATTATTTTATACATCATACTATCAAATTTATTCAAAATATTAGCTAGGTTGTCAAAATCAAATAGAGCCAAAATAACAAATATAGCAACTACTACCATCAAAAATTTTAAACCTTTAAATTCTATCTTCTTCACGACAATGCTCCTTGTGTCACAACTGAAAGATAGGCGATAATTAGTGTGCAAAAAAATGTCAAAATATTACGATAAGTGGTAAATCTAGCACCAAAAACAGTAGCTTCTGCCAGTAGATGAGTAAAACTTAAAGTAGTCCATGCCAATATAAAAGATATAAGAGCGTATGTGGATACCCCGTGATTTTTTAATCCTTCAGCAATCACATAACTTATAGCTCCATTGCCTGATGAAATAGCACCAATAAATGTACCATCAAATATATCAAGCATAATTCCATGACCAAAAAATTTTGAGAGCATACTTGGTGTCACATAAGTTTGGAAGATAGCGACTAGACCAATTACCGCTAAAATCATCGGCAAAAAAGATAAAAAGCCTACGGTTGCCTTCTGTAATGCCACTAAAAAAGTTGGTTGTTTTTGCTTGTCAATTCTGTTTTCTTTCATATCATCTTTTCTTTACTTCTAAAATTTTATTGTTCAGTAGCGAATCGGCTATTTTCTTTCTAGCACTTTCAACAAGTCTTGAAAAAGTTGTGCGGGAAATTTTCATTTTTTTGGCACAATCTTGCTGATATAAAGATTCATAATCAGCAAGCCTTATCGCCTCCATCTCATCTTCATACATCACGATAGTTTTTAGTAAATCACCTCTGATGCCACAAGGCTTAAAGCAAATTTTGCTATGGTCGGCATCTATATTTCGACATTTTCTTTTTCTTCCACAAGGGTTCATAGAGCAATCCTTTTGAACATATGTTTGAAATTATATCGAACATATGTTCAAAAGTCAACAGAGTGTATTAGTCTATAATGGTATGACTGAGTTTATCTTTGAATATTTTATGAATTCTTTTCACTTACTGCTTACTTGGTTTTACATCTTTCAGCTTTACTTCTAACCATATGACCATCCGTAGCTCTATGTTTAGCTATAAATTTTTCTCGAAAATTTGAATCTTTAGAATCATCTATTTTCTTTTGTGTACTCTCCCCCGCTTCACCTTTAACTTCTTGTAAAATTGATACAAAAGCACTGTTTTTAAAGATAGACTCATCCCATTCAACATAAGGTACCCCATTTTTACTTCCAAGAATAGTTACTGTCCAGCCTTTTAGGTATTTTTCTATAAAACCTATTTCTGATAATATTAAATTTATTTTTCTCGCCGAAAGATTATACTTAGAAGCTATTTTTGTTGAAGAAAAAAACTCTTTTCCTCGCGTAATAAGTTTATTTGGAATTTCTATATTCTCATCCCAAGCAATATATTCACCAAATTTTGTTTGCTTTATATACATTGCATCTATTTATTAGTGGTCATTATAGCACCTTTGTTTATGTTTTATAATATTTTGTTGATTTGTTTGCTTTTATATAGTTGGTAAAAAGCAATTATTTTAATAACTTCCTAAAATACAATATTATAATTGTACATTTAAAAATTTAAGATTATTATATATATAATGTACTATAATCCTCTATAATTTTTCAATAAAGGATGGATATTATGGTGATTGATACGGGAAATACTGGTTTTATGCTTTTGGCAACAAGTTTGGTTATGTTCATGACTCCGGGATTAGCTTTTTTTTATGGTGGACTTGTCGGTAGAAAAAATGTTTTGGGAATTATGATCCAAAGTTTTGTATCTATGTGCATTACTACAATTTTGTGGTTTGGTATAGGATATTCGATGTGTTTTAGTGGAAGTATAGCAAGTGGTACAGACTTCTTCGGTATCATAGGAAATTTTCAAAATGTTTTTTTGTCGGGGATAAAGTTAACTGACCCATCACCTATAAACAGTTCAATTCCCATAATTGTTTTTGTTGCATACCAAATGATGTTTGCCATTATAACTCCTGCATTAATTACAGGAGCTTTTACCAACAGAGTAACATTTAAAGCTTATTTGATATTTTTGGTAGCTTGGCAACTGTTTGTATATTTTCCTTTTGTCCATATGGTATGGGGTGGAGGTATTTTGGCTGATTGGGGTGTTCTTGATTTTGCTGGTGGAATCGTTGTTCATGCAACCGCTGGAATGGCTGCTTTGGCTTCTGTTATTTATTTGGGTAAAAGAAGGGTTAAAGAATCAATTCCTCATAGTATCCCACTAGTTGCTTTAGGAACTGGTATCCTATGGTTTGGATGGTATGGATTTAATGCTGGAAGCGAATTTAGAGTAGATCACATTACAGCTTTAGCTTTTTTAAATACAGATATTGCGGCCTCTTTTGCAGGGGCAACTTGGTTATTTGTAGCTTGGATACTGGAAAAGAAACCAAAATTTGTAGGATTGTTAACTGGAATGGTGGCTGGTCTTGCTACTATAACGCCAGCAGCTGGTTATGTAAGTGTTTCCAATGCTGCATTGATTGGTATAATTGCTGGACTTGTTTGCTACTATGCCGTAGAATTAAAAAATAAATTCGGATGGGATGATGCCCTTGATGTTTGGGGAGTTCACGGTGTAGGTGGAAGTCTTGGTACTATCTTGCTTGGTGTTTTTGCGACTACACAGATAAATGCACATGGCGCAAATGGATTGCTTTATGGTGGAACAGCATTCTTTTTTAAACAAGTCGTTGCCATAATTTTTGCAGGCACTTATGCTTTTGTCTTTACTTATGTTGGTCTAATGATAATCAACAAGTTTACTCGAGTTAGAACAACCGAAGAGGATGAAGAGTTTGGTTTGGATGACAAAATACTTGGTGAGCATGCATATGCAACAGGTACACTTTAAAAAGTAAAATTATTTTATAGTAACAGTCTCGTCAACATCTTCTTCTAACTTTTAGTTTTGAGAAGGTGTACGAGACTGGCATGAAAGATTGTTCTAATTTTTCATGCCATTATAGTTTGATTAACAAAACACTTATTTAATTTTTTCTGTTTTTTAAGCTATTATTTATAAAAAGGCTTACTTCCCAGTATCCACGAGTACTACCTACTCTTTTTATGATGTCTAATTTTTTAAGTTTAAATATATTTTCTTCAATTTTTCGTACAGAAATTCCTATCTCTTCTGCTAGTTTCTTGGCACTCACTTTTTGGTTGTTTTTCATCATTTGCACTATCATCATTTGATTATCCGTAAGATTACCGACCCTATTACCCACTTCATTACCGACTTTGATAATTGTTTGCAAAATCATCTCTAACATAAACTCTATAAATGGTGTACTTTCTCCTGCTATAGTAGAAATTTCAGGTGCTTTATAGTACTCTTCTTGATGATCTCTCACCATACTTTCTGTTGGCAAGATTGAAAAAAAAGGGTTAAAATCATGTAATATTACACTTTGCCAAAGTCGTCCAATGCGACCATTGCCATCACTAAAAGGGTGTATAAACTCAAACTCATAATGAAAAATACAAGATTTTAAAAGCAGATGTTCATCACTGTTTTTCAGTCATTTGAAAAGTTGCTTCATAAGTTGAGGCACAAGAGAGGCTTGTGGAGCAATATGTTCACCAACTCTCACATTTGAAGCTCTAAAAGAACCTGCATTTTCCAATATCTCACCCATCAGTATCTTATGAGCTTTAAGCAAATCATCAATATTGTCGTATCGATAGTTTTCAAGCTCTTGGTATGCTTTTATCGCTCCTTGTACCTCTGCTATTTCTGATACAGTACCCAATACTCTTTTGCCATTTATAAGTGCAGTAATCTTCTCTTCGCCCAGAAAATTCCCCTCGATTTCCAGCGTACCTGCTAATGTTTTTATACGATTTTTTTTCTAAGCATTAGAGTTATATTTTTAGAAAAATCGTATTTTAATTCTGTTATATATTCACTTATTTTAGATGTTAAATCTAGCATTTTTGATGTGATAGTGTACGGTGGTTTATAGTCAAAACTCATTGATAACTCCAAATAAGAAAAAATATGATATTACTTTTTCAAAATTATACTTTTATGCACGCTAGCTATTGAGTACTATTATATCTTATTTGCATATCAAATACAATAAATAATAACTATGCGGTATGTGATATATTTTTTTGCTTCTGCGGTATGTTTTTATGCTAAAACTATATCACTCTAAACTATGTGCACGAAATTCTCTTCAATCTTTTTGCCTATTCTTTTTGGGTCTTTGAGAAAATAAATCTTATTGAATCTTTGTTTTAGATTTTAGGGGTATTATATTAAAATTATAAAATAATTTTTAATGTTGTATTAAATACATTGATAGACAAAATGTACCTTAAGGCAAAAGGGGTCAGAGTTAAAGTTTAGCTCCATTCCCCCTCTCTTGGGCAATTTATAAATTTATAAAATTAATTTTCTTAAAAGCCTTTATGCGGAAAAGTATTATAATAGTTTTCCAAAGCAGGTTGGGCAAATTTAGAAACAGAATCTATAATATCTAGTGTTTTTGATATGCCTTTTTCAAATCCATTACAATCACTTCTATCTTGAATACACTTTGCAGAACATCCTGTCAATATAAGAGTTAAACAAATTAATACTAAATATTTCATAACTAAAATCTATAGTTTACACCAAGATAATATTGAGTATAATGCTTTAATTCGGTCTTTACTGAATCTCCGTTAGAATAAGTTTGAGAATCTTTCATTCCAGATTTTACATATCTTATACCAGTTTCCATCTCCATGCTATCAGTAATAGGATATATCAAACCAGCACCTATACCAAAACCAAAACCTTTAGGCGCATCAACTTTTAGTAATTTAGCATTATTATCATGAAGTTTTGCTACATTATATATTGATATGTCAACCCTAATTCATACTCAGAATACAACACTCTAAGCCGCCGT
>CAZRAK010000026.1:0-22117 GCA_964598135.1 uncultured Campylobacterales bacterium | reverse complement strand
CGGAATGGGAAGCGGTGGTGAAGGCGGCAGCAATGGTGGCGGCGGTGAAGGCGGCAGTAATGGCGGTGGCGGTGAAGGCGGCGGACACGGAGGCGGTGAAAGTGATTAAGAGATACTATTTACTATTTGGTGGATTTGCACTTGTTCTGCTTTTTACTGGTTGCTCTTTTTCAAATATGACGAGCGATACAGACAAAGATGGGGTTGCAAATTTCAAAGATGTATGTAAAGCAACACCAATAGGAGCACAAGTTAATAAACAAGGTTGTGCACTTGATTCAGACTTTGATGGTGTTATAGATTTATATGACAAATGTCCAAACACAACTGCCTCAGAATTGGTTGATAAATATGGATGTACTAAAAAAGTACTATAATTTCTCTCACATTCCATCACTTACATTGATGGAATGTGAATTTCTTTGATAAAACTTTACATATAACACAAAATTTATAATTATTTTTAAGCTGCATCTTTATATACTACAATAAAATAATTAGGCTCTTTTATAAATGCCTAAAAAAAAGGATATATATGCCAAACAATTCTATAACTGTTATAGACAATAGAAATGGGGAAAAATATGAATTTCCTATACTTCAACCGACTATTGGGCCAGATGTTGTGGATATCTCTACTTTTTATAAAGAAACTGGTATGTTTACTTTTGACCGTGGTTTTACTTCAACTGCTAGCTGTAGATCCAAGATAACTTATATCGATGGAGGAGCTGGAAAACTTATGTATAGAGGTTATGATATCTCATATCTAGCCACCAATAAAACATTTTTAGATACTGCTTATCTTCTACTTCATGGAAATCTTCCCTCAAGGGATGAGTTACATGCATTTGATTCAGAAATGAAAAAAAGGTCTTACATAAATGAGAGTATGAAAAAACTCTTTGACGCATTTCCTGATAATGCCCATCCTATGGCTATATTATCATCTGCAGTTGCAGCTCTTTCTGCTTTTTATTCTGATTCACTTGATATGGATACCCCAAAAGAAGTTATAGAAATGGCTCATAGAATTATTGCTAAAATCCCTACTATTGCTGCTTTTTCTTATAGATATTCTAAAGGACTTCCTGTCATCTATCCTGATTTACAAAAAGGCTTCACAGAAAATTTTTTATATATGCTAAGAGCATATCCTCATCATTATGTTGAGTTAAAACCTATCGAGATTGAAGCACTTGATACTATATTTACCCTACACGCCGATCACGAACAAAATGCCTCTACCACAGCAGTGCGTGTTGTCGCATCTACTCAAGCTCACCCATACGCTGCTATCTCAGCTGGTGTTGGTGCTCTTTGGGGAAGAGCTCATGGTGGCGCAAACGAGTCTGTTATCAGACAACTTGAAACTATAGGAAGTGTTGATAATGTGGATAAATTTATAGCAAAAGCAAAAGATAAAGATGATTCATTTAGACTGATGGGTTTTGGTCATAGAGTATATAAAAACTTTGACCCAAGAGCTACTATACTTAAAAATTTAAGAGACAAATTAACAGATGAACTTGACATTGATTCTCATCTATTAGAAATTGCAAACAAAATAGAGAAAATTGCACTTAGTGATGAGTATTTTATCAAAAGAAACCTATATCCAAATATAGATTTTTATTCTGGACTCATTTTGAATGCATTAAAAATTCCAAAAGAGATGTTTGCAGTCATCTTTGTTATGGGTAGAACTCCAGGTTGGATTGCCCAATGGATTGAACTAAAAGAGCAAAAAGATATGAAAATTGCAAGACCAAGACAACTCTATCTTGGACCAAAAGAAAGAACTCCAAATAAGTAAAAGCTATTTAAGGGTGATTACAAGGTTGCCCTTTTGCTTTCTTAATTTATAAACATATTGACCATCTAACCTTATGGCTACACGGTAGTATTTATTATGATTTCCAAGAACTATAGAGACAAAAGGTGGTAAATCCACATTGAAAGTTTTAGTTAAAAAATTTGCATCTCTTTTAAAATCTAATACTATCTTATAAGGCTTACTCACAAGAAAATCTCTTATCTTTACATCTTTTGTTATGATTTTAAGACTATCTTTTTTCACTTCAAACTTGATAAAATCTTTAAATTTATATATTTGTCCCATCTCTTGTATATCTTTTTTTTCAATCATTACATCAGAATTTATAGCAGAAGTCATCTTTTTTGAAAAAAATAGTTCATCATGCCAATCAACTTTTTTGTCAATCATTATAATTTTTTTGCTTATAGAACCATTTAGATTTTGATAACTAACTTCTATACTTTTTAAAACTCTTGCACTATTTGGAAGTTTAAATTGTAAGTTTTTAAAGTAAATAACTTTTTTATTTGTTTGTGTAGATTTTGTGATATCATTTGTTGAGACAAAAGGGTTTTCTCTTGCAAAAACAAAAGTTCCAAGCACTAAAAGTAGGATAAAAAATCTCATTGGGGCTCCAACTGTTTTAATTCAAAATACTCTTTTTGCAAAAAAGCATTTTTCTCTTTTATAATTTTAACATTTTGTTTTAAATTATCTCTTCTATCTTGAAGGTCAAGAAGCACTTCAAGTGAACTTTTACCAAATAAAACATCTCCAACATATACACCAAACACGATAACAATCAAAGCAAGAAGAGCGATTTTAACATAAAAGTATCTACCTGTGCTTATCGCTCCATCTTTATTAAACTCATTTAAAACTTTATTCATATATCTCTAAAACAACTCTTTTCCTAGATATTCACCATACCCTAACTCTCTTTGTATTGCTAAAAGTCTATTGTATTTTGCAAGCCTTTCACCTCTTGCGGTTGAACCTGATTTTAGTTGTTGACAATTAAGTGCTACTGCAAAATCAGCCATAAAAGCATCTTCACTCTCTCCGCTTCTGTGACTAACTACACAAGCATAATTATTTCGCTGAGCCAACCTTATGGTTTGCATAGTTTCACTAACTGTTCCTATCTGGTTTAGTTTTATCAAAACAGCATTGGCTATACCTTTTTCGATACCGTGTGCCAATATTTTTTTATTTGTTACAAAAATATCATCTCCAATTAGCTGAATTTTATTACCCAATTTTTCTGTCATAATTTTCCAGCCATCCCAATCATCTTCGCCAAGACCATCTTCTATGGAAACTATTGGGTATTTATCACACAACTCGTCATAATAATCAACCAATTCACTACTACTTAAAGTCCTGTTTTCTGAACCTAGCCTATAGCCATCTTTTGTTAAAAATTCACTACTAGCTGAATCTACAACAATCGATATTTGTTTCCCTGGTTCATATCCTGCATTTTTTATGGCTTGGACTATTAATTGAAGTGGCTCTTCATTACTCTTTAAATTTGGAGCAAAACCACCCTCGTCTCCAAGAGTTGTACTAAGTCCCATATCAGATAATATTTTTTTGAGATGATGATATGTCTCTGAAGCAGCACGAAGTGCTTCAGCAAAATTATCAAAACCTATAGGAATTATCATATACTCTTGAAAATCCACATTATTGTCAGCATGGCTTCCTCCATTGATGATATTAAACATAGGAGTTGGAAGAGTTAGTGCATTTGAACCGCCTAAATATCTGTATAGTGGTAAACCCAAGCTATTTGCACAAGCTCTTGCTACCGCCATAGATACGCCCAAAACTGCATTTGCTCCTAGTCTACTGTACGAATCTGTACCATCTAATTTTTTCATGATATCGTCGATCTCGGCTTGGTTAAATGGTTCCATACCAACTAGTTCATCTGCAATTTCTACATTTACATTTTCAATAGCTTTTAAAACACCTTTACCCATATATCTCTTGCCGCCATCTCTTAATTCCACAGCTTCTTTAGAGCCTGTACTTGCACCGCTTGGTACAATCGCGCTCCCCTCCGTCCCGTCACTTAAAACCACAGTTGCCCTAACAGTTGGATTTCCTCTACTGTCTAGCACTTCATCAGCAAAAATATCATCTATGTATACCATTATTTTTCACCCTCCCTATGATCTACGGGTATCATACCCATCTCTTCTTTTATCTTCTTTTCAAGCTCAAGGGAAAGTTCTTTATCCTCTTTCAAAAGAGCTTTAACATTTTCTCTTCCTTGTCCAAGTCTAGTTTCACCATAACTAAACCATGCACCACTTTTATCTATAATATCCATCTTTACACCATAATCAACTATCTCTCCCTCTTTGCTGATACCCTCACCAAACATAATATCAAATTCAGCCAAACGAAAGGGAGGAGCTACTTTATTTTTAACAACTTTTACTTTTACTCTGTTTCCTATCTGTTCATCGCTTTGCTTTAGTGTTGCTATTCTTCTTATATCAAGTCTTACTGAAGCATAAAACTTAAGTGCATTTCCACCCGTAGTTGTTTCTGGACTTCCATAACCCATGGTTCCGATTTTCATACGAATTTGATTGATAAATATAACAGTGGTACCCATCTTGCTGACGATTCCTGTTAATTTTCTTAGAGCTTGGCTCATAAGTCTTGCTTGAAGTCCAACATGAGTATCACCCATGTCACCTTCTATCTCTGTTTTTGGAGTAAGAGCTGCTACTGAATCAATTACGATAACATCAATTGCACCACTCCTAACCAAAGTTTCTAGTATATCAAGTGCTTGCTCACCAAAATCAGGCTGAGAGACGAAAAGATTATCTACATCAACCCCAAGATTTTCAGCATATTTAACATCAAGTGCGTGTTCGGCATCTATAAAAGCACAAACGCTTCCTTCTGCTTGAGCCTGTGCGATAACTTGAAGGGCTAGAGTTGTTTTGCCCGAACTCTCTGGTCCATATATCTCTATCATTCTACCTCTTGGAACCCCACCGATGCCTAAAGCCAAATCAAGTCCAAGAGAACCTGTGCTTATAGCTTCAATCGGCTCTACAACCTTATCTCCCATTCTGATAAGCGCACCTTTTCCAAATGCTTTATCTATTTGTTTAATTGCCAAATCTATAGCTTTTTTCTTATTTGCATCGATTTCCATATAATTCCTTATTTTTTAGTTATATTTTATCACTTTGTGCTTGAAATTGTGCTTTTGTGTTAAAAAAAATAAAAGTTTTAACTAAAAAGTGTTAAAATTACCATAATGTACTTCTAAAGGATTTTTGTGAGAAACATTACAGTAGCACACTCCCCTGATGCCGATGATATTTTTATGTACTATGCTATCAAATTTGGCTGGGTAAATTTAAAAGATATTAACTTTAAAAATATCGCACAAGATATCGAAACATTAAATCAAAAAGCCCTGCAAAATATCTATGATATAACTGCTATTAGTTTTGGTTTATATCCAAAGATTCGAGATGAGTATGCTCTACTTCGCACAGCTGTCAGTTTTGGTGAGGGGTATGGTCCAAAAATTATAAAACTAAAAAACAAAAAACTAAAAAGAAATTTTAAAGTTGCACTTAGTGGCAAATATACCACAAATGCTCTACTATTTAAGATTGCTTATCCTAATGCTAGAGTTATCTATAAAAACTTCCTAGAGATAGAAGATAGCGTACTTAATGGCGAAGTTGATGCTGGGGTTTTGATACATGAAAGCATTCTTGATTTTAGTGAAAAATTAGAAGTTGAAAGAGAGCTTTGGGATATCTGGAAAGAGCTATGCAAAGAGGATTTACCATTGCCACTTGGAGGTATGGGAATTCGTCGCTCTATTCCACTTAATCAAGCAATTGATTATGAAAATATACTCACAAAAGCAGTAGAAGTAGCTCATAAACATCAAAAACTTTTATCAAAAATGCTTCTATCTAGAAACCTTATACGAGTAGATAGCGATACACTTGAAAAATACTTGAAATTATATGCAAATGACAAATCAATCACGATGGATAATATGCAATACAATGCCATTGATAAACTTTTCGAAATAGGATATGATAACGGTTTTTACGATATAAAACTAAAAGTGAGAGATTTTTTAATTCCTACAAAATACAAAGAAGTGAGGAATAGCTAAATGAAATTGCAAAACTTTAGTTCGTACTTTAATTATAAAGATAGGATACTCTTGGCGAGTGCCAAAGCTTTAGTCGTGAGGAATTTTTATGGAGCCCTGCTCCATAAAAAGGGGTAATAAAATGGAAGCAAAACTTATAGGATTAGGTGTTGAAACTTTTAAAATGGCACTTTACCTCTCTATGCCTATGCTTATGGCTGGACTTATCGCAGGACTTGCTATTAGTATCTTTCAGGCAACCACGCAGATAAATGAATTAACTCTTAGTTTCGTACCTAAAATTTTGCTAGTTATTGCTGTCGCAATTTTGACGATGCCTTGGATGATGAATATGATGATAGAATTTACTACAAAAGTCATCACAATGATACCTACATTTATATTTTGAAAACCATAGATTTTTCCACATACTCTAGCATAAAAATTGGTGGTAAAGTCAATGTAGAAATTATCGATACAATCCAAAATTGTAACGATTATATTATTATTGGTAGAGCAAACAATATACTAATTTCTCCAAATCCTCCAAAGCTTGCTATGCTTAGTAAAAAATTTGACTATATAACGCAAAAAGACGGTTTTTTGCATATTGGTGGAGCGACACCAAGCGGTAAAATCCTCTCATATGCAAAAAAAAACAATCTAGCAAATTTTGAATTGATGCAAAAATTACCTGGAACACTCGGTGGCATGGTCAAGATGAATGCGGGGTTAAAAGAGTGGGAGATTTTCAATCACCTAGTAGCCATCAAAACAGAAAATGGCTGGATTGAAAAAGAAAATATAAATTTTGGGTATAGATTTACAAAAATCAAAGGAGCTATCTTTGAAGCAAAGTTTGAAATTTCACAAGGTTTTGATACTTCAGTTTTGAATATGTTTAAAAAATTAAGACAGAATCAACCAAACTTTCCAAGTGCAGGAAGTTGTTTTAAAAATCCACAAGGAGATTTTGCTGGAAAATTACTTGATAAAGCTAATTTAAAAGGCTTTAGAATCGGTGATATGGCGTTTAGCAACTCACATGCAAATTTTTTAATTAACTTTGGCAATGGAACATTTGATGATGCAATCACTATAATAGATAGAGCAAAAAAAAGAGTTTTTGAAAAATTTGGTGTAACTCTAGAGTTAGAGATAAAAATCTTAGGACACTAACTTAAACGCTCCCCTTAGTGTCCTATTTCATCCCTATATAGCATAAAGTTCTAATCACAACACTACCTAAATAAAGATATTTAAACAACATGGTAATTAAAACTTATGGAAATTATAATGTAATATAGTTATAAAATCTCTTATATGTCTTTTCTAAAAATAAAATTTATCTTACCAAAAGAAAACTTAACATAACTTATACATTTGTGAAGAATTCCTTGCTTCTTGGCAAAATTTCTACACTATTTATCTCTTTAAATTTTCCAAGATTATATGCATCTACTGCGCATCTGCCTATCATCGCAGCATTATCTGAACAATATTTTAATGGAGCCATCTGTAAGACAATTTTCTTTTCCTTGCAAAATCTTTCTAATTTTTCTCTAAGATATAAATTTGCACTTGCGCCTCCAACTACTCCGAAGTTTTTTATCTCTTTGCTTTTGTATACTTTATTTAACTTTTGCATGAGATGGGCAACTGCAGTTTTTTGAAAAGAAGCACATATATCCGCTTTAGTTTTTTTATCCAAGTTTTGTTGTTTCTCAATTTTAAGCCTAACTTGATTTTTCAACCCAGAGTAGCTAAAAGCTAATTTTAGTGAATTTTGCAAAGGAATTGTAAAATTAAATCTTAAGCAATCGCCCTGTTTTGCATACTGTTCAACTATAGGGCCTCCTGGATAACCAAGCCCTAACATTTTAGCCACTTTATCAAAACTTTCGCCAAAACTATCATCAAGTGTAGTAGCTAAAATTTGTATTTCATCATAACTATGAACATGCAAAATCTCTGTATGACCTCCTGAAACCAATAAAATATCCATCGGAAATTTTGTCTTTTCTTCTAAAAAAAGCGAATATATATGTCCTTTTAAATGGTTGATAGGGAGCAGAGGAAGGGACAAAGAGACACAAAGAGCTTTTGCCATCACAACACCCTCAACCAATGAAACACTAAGCCCTGGTTCATTGGTAACAGCTACTGCTTTTAACTCTTTAAAAAAATCCTTCGCCTCTTCTAAAATCTTTGGTAAGGCTAAAGCATGAAGCCTAGCCGCAAGCTCAGGAACAACGCCACCATATACACTATGCTCTTCTTCTTGTGAAATCTTTTTATGAAAAATTAACCTCTTGTCTTTGATTCGAGTAATTGCGATGGAGCTATCATCACAACTACTCTCTATGCTCAAAATCAAACCTTACTACTTGCTTTTGAGAAAGTTATTTAGTGCAACTATGCTGTACTTTTTTTTCTTTTTTGGATTAAATTCAATCAAAAACATACCTAAAAATTTCTTTTTATATTTTGCATCATAAACCTCAACTCTAAATCTTTTACCATGTTTATCTATAGAATATCTTCTTATTATTTGATTTTTTCTTATGTTTAATCCCACTTCATTTTTGTGTTTTCTATTTACATATCCTATGACATTTACTCTATATCTACTATCTGGTCGAACATTGAAATATCTTTTAACACTTACTAATGTGCCAAATTTTATATCTCTTACCTTGCCATCAACATTTACCCTTATGCTATCATCCGCTTTATCATACTTCATATATTCTGGAGTTAATGTTGTCAGTTTTCTATTGCCATAATACACTATGTACTTCCCGTGTTTTTGCAAAACTGTCATCACAGGACTACTTGGCTTAAAAGTAAATTTTGCTCCTTTTTCAAGGGGGAAATATCTAATATTTTTTCTTATACCTGAAAGTGGAATAAATATCTTTTTATCATTGAACGAGATAAAGATATCATTATCAATTATATCTTTTACAACAAGCGGTTTAAGAGGAAATTTTCTCTTATATTTGATACCCATTATATCCATAAATTTTTCTAAAGACAATAATTTATAATATACTCTTTCATATACAGGCAAAGACTTACTAGACTCATTTCCAAAGGCTGCTTTTCCTTGGTTTATAGCATAAAAAGTGAGAGTCTTACTCATCTCTTTTTCTTCAAAGGTTTTTTTGACATGAGTTTTTGTATTTTTAGTGCGAAACATATGCTCTTTTTTTATCAAATTTTTATTTACATACGCTACCACTTCATCGGAAATCTTTTTTAAATTGCCATATTTTATGTTTTTCAAATAGTCTTGGTCGATGATAGAAGATTGTCCCCATTTTAGTGGCTGATGAAGCTTATCTATATACTTAGTTCTATAAAAACCACTACCGTCATGAAGATTTATCACCATTGTTATCTTTTTATTTTCAATGATTCTTTTCATTCTTGTTATCAAGTCAAAATCAGGATCATTTGTCTTTAATTTTGCAAATTTTCTATTTAAATCTCCAAATGGTCCACGATTTCGCCTAATAATTGAATAAAAATTGAAATTTGGCACTATCCAAACCGCTCCCTTTTCTATCTTATAATGAGTTGATAAAAGTGAAGCCGCCATGAAGCCGCCTGGTTCATCTCCTTGAATTCCTCCTACGACAAGAAGTACATTTTTACTACTTGGATCTCCTTTTTTTATCAAAGTAAAATCTAGATGTCGCCCGAATAATATACTAACGCTAAAAACAAAAATACTAAATAATCTTAACATGCCAAGGCTCAAACCTTACTCCTTCTTTATTGTTTACTGTATATCTCATTGATATATAAGATAGTTGTCTAAGCCTCCAAAACTCTTTTGTTGTTATAAAAGAGACTGTAAAATTCTTGTATCCCCATCCAATTTTTCCTACATCAAAATCTCCAACAGAGTGATAAGAGTAAGCAGGAGGTGCTAGTGACCTTGAAGCCAAGGATATATTGCCTCCTGTTCTTTTTATCTTATTAAAATATAGATTCATCTGTTTTGGCACACCTCTAACACCAGAGGTGAGTATAAGAGATTTTCCAACATCGCCTATGACTCTTTTGTAGGACTTTTTAGAGTGCCCGTGAAAGAGATAGTGTCCTGTATGAGGTATCTTTGATACATCTCTTCTATTTATTTTGGTAGTAATAGATGATACGGTTCTTCTCCCGTAAAAACCATGGATATCTGGATTTTGATAAAAAATCTCCTCCATAAAAGATACCTCTTGAGGAATAAATTTACCGATACGAGAGTATCTTGAGGCAATTTTTAGCATGGTATCAAAAGATATGATATTAAAATTACCTTGTCCGACAGTTCTTTTGACCAACTCTACCTTTTTAGCAACAGACAAAAAAACATGTGCTTGCATATCTGTTATCCAAAGAGAATCATCTCTTTTATTAACCCTTTCAAATCTATTATTTGCCATAATAGACAAAGTACCACTTGCCATAAACCCTAAAAATAATCTTCTATCCATATTTTATATCCATATTTTTATTAATTTGTTATTATATCATTATTTTTTCAACACTCGACTATATTTACAGCCAATCCACCAAGTGATGTCTCCTTGTACTTGCTCATCATATCTTTTCCCGTTTCAAACATAGTTTTAATTACACTATCTAATGAAACAAAATGTGTTCCATCTCCATTTAATGCCATTCTTGCTGCATTTATGGCTTTCATAGCCGCCATAGCGTTTCTTTCGATACAAGGAATTTGCACCAAACCACCAACAGGGTCGCAAGTAAGCCCTAGGTTATGTTCCATTCCAATTTCTGCAGCATTTTCAACTTGCTCTATAGTTCCACCCATACACTCCGCTAACCCAGCTGCTGCCATCGAACAGGCAACGCCAACTTCACCTTGACAGCCAACAGCCGCTCCACTGATAGATGCATTTCTTTGATAAAGCAATCCAATAGCACCAGCAGTTAATAAAAAATTTACGACTCTGTCTTCATGAAAATTTTTTAAAGATGAACCTAAAAATTTATTCATATACTTTATAACGGAAGGAATAATTCCCGCAGCTCCATTTGTTGGTGCTGTGACAATTCTCCCCCCGCAGGCATTTTCTTCATTAACCGCCAATGCCCATAAATCTATCCAATCCATCACTTCAAGTGGGTCTATCATGGAAAAACCATCTTTTTGACTTAATTTACAATATATCTTATTTGCTCTTCGCTTTACACCCGTAATCGGTAAAATTCCACTTTTTTTACATCCAGATTCTATTGAATTTTCCATCACTTGCCAGATGCCCAATAACTCACTCCTAACTTCTTTTACGCTTCTCACACTTTTTTCATTTTCCATCATTAACGAACTTATCTTAAAGGAGTTTTTCCTGCATTTCTCCAAAAGTTCTGTAGCTGAATAAAATTCAAAAGGTAATAAATTTTTCTCTTTTGTTTGAGTATTTTCTATGTCGTCATCATCTAGTATGGTTCCACCGCCTATGGAGTAGTAAGTTTTACCTAGTAATACCTTTTTATCTTTATCATATAAATAAAGTTTTATACCATTTGAGTGAAATTTTAATACTCTATTTTTATGCATAATTAAATCTTTTTCAAAGTCAAAATTTACTCTTTTTACCTCTAAAAGATTTATCTTTTTATGTTTTAGTACATCTTCAAATCTTTGCCAAGATGTTTTCATATCAATCGTTTGAGGTGTATTGCCCATCAATCCCTGCACTATAGCAAAGTCACTCCCATGCCCTTTTCCTGTCGCTCCAAGAGAGCCAAAAAGTTCTATCTTTATGTTGCAACAGATATCTAGCAACTCTTTTTTATATGCTAGTTGTATAAATTCTTTAGCAATTTTCATAGGACCCATAGTATGGGAACTTGAGGGTCCAATTCCAATTTTATATAAGTCAAATACTGTCTTGTCCATAAGTTCTCTCCAATACAAAAAAAGTGCGATAATTATAACATTATTTCTGATGCGACTAAGTCGCATTTAAGTATTTATCAATTATAATTCGTTTATGGTAAAAATTATAATCTTTCTTTCAATTTTTTTAAATGGTTTTTTGTATGCTTCTGTAAATATAGCCGTAAGCATACTTCCTCAAATCTCTTTTGTCAAGGCGATAACTGGAGATAAGGCACATGTAATTGCTATGGTACAACCTGGTGATTCACCACACACTTATGAACCAAAAGCCTCGCAAATGATAGATATCTCCAAAGCTGATATCTACTTTACCATAGGAGTTGAATTTGAAAATACTTGGCTAAAAAGATTTGCCAATCAAAATAAAAATATGAAGATTATTGATACTACAAAAGGTATAAAAAAAGAGCAAATGCCAACACTCCAAGGTGAACAAAAAAATGGTGGCAAAAAAGACCCTCATGTATGGGTAGCTCCTAGCAATATCAAGATAATCGCTAAAAATATTTATGAAGCTTTGGTTAAAATTGACAATAAAAATGCAAACTACTATAAGATAAATTATAAAAAATTCATACAACACATTAAAATAGTTGATAATAAGATAAAAAAGATACTTAAAAACACTCCTAAAAATAGTAAATTTATGGTTTTTCACCCTTCATGGGGATATTTTGCAAAAGAATATCACCTTATACAGCTCCCTATAGAAGTAGAGGGGAAATCCATAAAACCAAAAAGTTTGATAAAAATCATCAAAATTGCCAAAGCACAAAAAATAAGAGCAATTTTTACTCAACCAGAATTTTCCTCAAAAATTGCTGACCAAATAGCAAGAGAACTTCACATAAAAGTCTTGAAAATAACTCCACTAAATCCAAATTGGGAAAGCAACCTTGTAGATTTTGCCAAAGCGATAGCTAAATGAAACCTATATTAAACATCCAAAATCTCTTCTTTGCTTATGAAAAACAAGTTGTACTTGAAAATATAAATTTAGTCGTAAACGAAAAAGATTTTCTAGCGATAATCGGTCCAAATGGTGGTGGAAAATCCACTCTTTTAAAGTTAATTCTAGGCATCAATAAAATCCAAAATGGAAACATAAAAATAGAAAATAGAAATTCTATTGACTGCTTAAGTAGTATAGGATATGTTCCTCAAAATACAAATATAAATACTGATTTTCCAATCAAAGCGATAGAAGTTGTCCTAATGGGTCACACAAGTGAAAAAAAACTCTTTTTTGGATATGGCAAAAATGAACAACAAAAAGCAAAAGAGGTTCTTGACAAAGTTGGCATGAAAGACTTTACCAATCAAAAAATAGGTTCACTTTCAGGTGGTCAAAGACAAAGAGTTATGATAGCAAGGGCTCTTTTTGCAAATCCAAAAATCCTGCTATTTGATGAGCCAACTTCAAGCATAGATGTCAAAGGTCAAAAAGATATATACTCCCTTTTAAAAAACTTAAATAAAAGTATAACGGTCATAGTGATAAGTCATGACCTCTCTATCGTTTTGAAATATGCAACAAAAGTGGCTTATATAAACAAAACTTTGGTACTACACAACTCACTCGTAGATAATAAAAAGTTTGACATACAAGATAACCATTTTTGTGAAATTGAACTCTTGCATATGCTTGAAAATTCTCATACAAAAGAGTGTTTATGTTAGAAGTATTATCTTATGATTTTATACAAAATGCCCTGATAGCTGGAGCACTCATCAGTATAATCGCTGGTATTATAGGCTCTTTAGTGGTGGTAAATCGAATGGTTTTTTTAGCTGGAGGCATAGCACACACCTCATATGGCGGAATTGGTATGGCTATATATTTTGGAATTCCTATATTTTTAGGAGCTTCCTTATTTGCAGTTGGAGCTGCACTGCTTTTAGCATTTATCAGTTTAAAACAAAAAAATAAGATAGATACTTTCATAGGGCTTATCTGGGCGGTTGGCATGGCAGTTGGTGTGATTTTTGTAGATTTGACTCCTGGATATAATGTTGATCTCTTAAGCTATCTCTTTGGTTCAATCCTAGCAGTCAACCATGAAGATTTATACCTTATCTCTGCTCTTTTGATTGTTATTTTACTTGTGATAACTTTTTGGTATAAAGAGATACTAGCGGTCTCTTATGATAGTGAATATGCATCCCTCAGAGGGGTACATGTTAGATTTTTTTACACTTTGATTTTGACACTTTCAGCTCTTAGTGTCGTAGTTGCTATAAAAATTGTGGGGCTTATCTTGGTAATTGCACTTTTAACCATGCCCGTTTACATAGCTGAAAAACTTTCATCAACACTTGCTGGAATGATGTTTTACTCTAGTATTTTTTCCCTACTTTTTACACTTGTAGGTTTGGCTTTATCTTATGCTTACGACTTGACCTCAGGAGCTACTATCATCCTAAGTGCAGCTTTTTTTCTTTTGCTTTTTTTATTAATAGATTTTTGGCGTCATCACTAGAAATTGGCTTTGAAAAATAGTACCCTTGTATGATTTGGCATCCTAGCTTTCGTAAAATTTCATATTGTTCTTTTGTTTCAACACCTTCAGCCAAAACCTCAATATCAAGTCCCAAAGAGAGGTCAATGATACTTTTAGTGATAGCTTGGTCTCTTCTATCATCAACCAAATCATCCACGAAAGTTCTATCAATTTTTATTTGTGCAATTTGTAGATATTTTAAATAACCAAGAGATGAATAGCCTGTACCAAAATCATCAATAGCAACGCTTATTCCTATATCTTTAAAACATTGCACTATTTTAGTCGTTTTTTTAGTATCGCTCATAACATATCTCTCTATTAACTCTGCTTCTATCCACTCTGGCTTACAGTCTGTCTCATCAAGCATTATTTGCAATCTATCAAAAAAATCTGGGCTTTCGAGTTGTTTTGTTGTAAAGTTTATAGACATAATACCTGGATTTAATTCCTTTTTATGCCATGCTACTATCTGCTGCATTGCTTTTTTTGATATCGCTTCACCTAGTGGTATCATCAAATTACTATTTTCAGCTATTGTTATAAAATAATCAGGAAACTTAAATCCATATAAGGGATGTTGCCATCTGACTAATGCTTCAAATCCCACTATTTCTCCATTTTTTACAGCAAATTGTGGCTGATAGTGTAAAACAAACTCATTGTTTTGTATCCCATTCTTTATCTCTTGTTCAAGTTTTATATGCTCTAAGATATCTGTATTCATACTTTCATCATAATATATATATCTATTTTTTCCATTATTTTTAGCTCTATACATCGCCATATCAGCAAATTTCAATAAGCTCATCTCCTCCTTTGCATCATTTGGAAATATTGAAATTCCTACGCTAAAAGTGATATCAAAAGGGTTATTTTTGATAAAAAATGGTTCTTGAAAACTATCTACTAACTTTTGGATTATGTTTGAGCTTGCATCTATGGAGTTTAAATCATCTAGTAGTATAACAAACTCATCTCCACCAAATCTTGCAACAGTATCTGTATTTCTAAGTAATTGCCTTAAAATAGTTGAAATTTCAATCAATAGCAAATCACCAACATCGTGTCCAAATGCATCATTTATATTTTTAAAATTATCAATATCTAAAAATACAACAGCTAAAAACTTTTTACTTCTTTCTAATCTCTTAATGCTTTGATGCAATCTATCCATCAAAAATATACGATTTGGTAAAGAAGTTAAAGGGTCATGCTTTGCCTGAAATAATAGTTTTTGATGTTGAATTTCCAACTCTTTTTCTATCTTTTTTCTATTTGTTATATCTCTAAATACAAAATATTCTACACCTTCGTGTTGTAAAATTATTTTAGTAGCTACGATATTTAACCAAATTTCTCTATTTTTAATAGTCTTTGCTTTTATCTCAAAATCAACCTTACTCTCTCCTCCTATAATATCTAGTTTATTTTCTAAAAACTTTAGTGAATCTTGACCATTTTCTTGTCTTGCTGGAAAATAATCCTCAATTTGAAGTGCTAAAAACTCTTTTTTATTACCTGCTTCAAAAATTTTTAAAACTGCACCGTTAACATCATATATTCTCCTATTTTTGGAAAGAGCCAAACCATCTAATGCACTATCAAAAAGTTTTTTAAATACATTTTTTTGTTCTATCAACTCTACTGTTTTTATATTGACTGCTTTTTCAAGTCTTTGAAAAAGTTTTTTGATTTTTAAAGAAATTATAAAAAATCCGAAGATAAATATTATCAAAATAAATATTGAAATATAAATAGCATCTCTTAAAGTATTAAATAGATTCTCTCGCAACTGTTTTTTTTGATCTAAATATATAGAGTTGCTACTTTGGACATTAACTCCTATTATCCAATTAAATCCTGGAATTAATTTTATATATGAAAGTTTATTTTTTTGATTTTTTAAATTGTAATTCATAAAAAATCCTTCTGGATTTATTTTCGCACCTCGTATGGCATATCTTATAAGATGATAGCCTTGCGTTACATCATTCCACCTATTTATGTGTTTATATTTACCAACCCAATCGAGCATACTATTTCCAGAAAAATCATAGGCAAATATATAGCCATACTCATTTTTATCTAATCCTTTTAGATATTTTTTAATCTCTATCTTCATGGTATTAGTGATATCTTCTTGGTATTGAGCACTTCCTATCAGTATGTTTAAGGGTTTAAATAATTTTACAAAACCAATTTTTTGTTTCATCTTTTTTTCACCGATTTTATGCCAGGACCAAGTGCTAAAACCCTCTTTCTTATCTTCTACTATCTTGATAATTTTTCGCACAACAAACTCTTTGTTGCCATCTAAAAGATTTATTTGATTTGTCCCTTCCAAGCTCGGCTCTGAGGGTAAAAGTATGGTGTTTCCTTTTAGATCATATATAAAAAAATATCCGCTTTTATTGTCATAAAATCTTATATCTTCTAATTCTTTTCGTATCTTTTCGTATATAATTTCTTTAGAAACTCCAATATTTTCTTTATAAATATCTTTAACTATATCCACAGCAAAATTTACATTATCTTTTATTTGTATTCTTGCATTTTCCTCTAATGTTTTTTTATAAATACCTATAAAATCCGTTATTTTTGTTATCTTATCTTGAGCTTCTATTTTTGCATTTTTATTATGGCTTGTCTCCATGTTATTTGAAAAACTATTCAAATTTGTATAAAAAGCATTTGTAAAGACTGTAGTCAATACAAATGCTAAAATAGCAAAACCAGCAATGGACAATAACATCAATAATTTGACAAGCCCACTACTGTTGTACTTCATATTTTTCTCCTAGTAACCGTCTAAATGTCTTGTTTTTGGCAAGACTAAATTTAAAAATATCCCAATAACTGCTCCAAGACCGATACCGCTAAAAGCCACTCCACCAAAATCAAAAGTCATGCCACCAATAGCAAAAACTAAAATCATAGAGACGATAATCATATTTCTAGGATCCTCCAAATCAGCCTTCTCTTTTATCAAAGTTCCCATGCCAATTGAAGCAATAATGCCAAAAAGAAGAAGCATAATACCACCCATTACGGGTACTGGTATAGTAGCTAATAATCCACCTAATTTTCCAACAAACGCGAGTATTATAGCAAAAATTGCCGCCCAAGTCATAATGGCTGGATTATAAGCTTTAGTAATTGTAACCGCTCCTGTTACTTCGGAGTAAGTTGTATTTGGTGGTCCACCAAAACAAGAAGCTAAGCTAGTTGCTAATCCGTCTCCTAGGAGTGTATTTTTCAGTCCCGGCTCTTTTAAATAATCTCTTTTTGTAACCCTGCTAATAGCCAAAATATCACCTATATGCTCAACTGCAGGAGCTATGGCGATAGGAACTATATATATAACAGCTTCCCAATTAAGCTGAGGAGCTACGAAGTTTGGCATAGCAAACCAAGCCGCATTTGTAACTGAGTCAAAACTAACCAATCCATACATCAAAGAGACAATATATCCAACCACAATACCTGAGAGAATAGGCAACAATCTAAAAACACCTTTTCCAAGTAAAGATACCAAAAGCGTAGTTGCAAGTGAAACCATTGATATAACAATAGCTTTATCAAATGGTACTAAAACAGCAGAACCATCACCAGTTTTACCCATAGCCATATGAACAGCTACTGGAGAGAGAATCAAACCAATAGTCATGATAACTGGTCCCACAACAACTGCTGGTAAAAGTTTATGTATAAACTCTTGTCCTTTAAGCCTTATGATAAAGCTCAAAACCACATAAAAAAATCCAGCTGCAACAAGCCCCGACATAGTCCCAGCTACTCCCCAAGTTTTTACACCATAAATGATAGGTGCAATAAAAGCAAAGGATGAAGCCAAAAATATAGGTGGCACCGCTTTTCTATTAATCACCTGAAAAAGCAAAGTTCCAAGACCTGCTGTAAAAAGAGCAACATTTGGATCAAGCCCCGTTAAAATCGGAACCAAAACTAAAGCACCAAATGCCACAAACAAAAACTGCAAACCAATAATGCTATCTCTCAAGCGAAAATTATAGTCTGTCTTACTCATAAAACTCCTTTTTTACAAAATATTCTTACTTCTTTATCTATTTCAAAAATATCATCTAAATTTTTTGGCTCAACTTCACCAAAATAGCTATATGCCCTCTTATTTATTTTTGCAACTTCAAGTATATCTATCTCATTATTTAAAAACTTAGCAACACTCACTTCGTTTGCCGCATTTAACACGACCCCTAATCTTGGATTTTTTAAAATGTCATCTTTTATCTCCCAAATTGGGTATCTTCTCTCCTGTATCTCTTTGAACTCTAAATTTCCAATTTTAAGTAAATCAACATGAGGTAAAATCTGAGTATCTATTTTTTTCATTAAAGCAAAAGAGATAGGAAGTCTCATGTCTGCATTTGCGATGTGAGCTGTTGTGCTTCCATCTATAAAGTTTATAAAAGCATGAATGATTGATTTTGTCTCTATAAAAGCATCTAATTTTTCACATCCATAAAGCCATCTAGCTTCCAACAATTCAAAAATTTTATTTGTCATAGTTGCACTATCTATGGTAATTTTTCTACCCATTTTCCAGTTCGGATGATTTAGTGCTTCATTTGAACTCATACTAGCTAATCGCTTTAAAGGTGTATCTCTAAAAGCCCCTCCACTTGCGGTGATAATCATACTTTTTATCGGTCTGTTTTGCAGTAAATACCAAAGCCCAAAGTGCTCACTATCTATTGGAATGATTTTTGAAGTATCTAGTAAATTGCCTGCAACTACTAAGGATTCTTTATTTGCCAAAGCTAATTTTTTACCTAGTTTTTGAGTAAGCACAGAAGGAGCAAGCCCCGCAAACCCTACAAGAGCATTTACTACTAGATTGCTTCTGCTGTGCTCTATCGCTTCTAAAATCCCCTTATCCCCACAAAAAACTTTTGTATGATTTACCTCATTTATCAAAATCTTGTCTGCTACGCAAACTATTTTTGGATTAAATTCCTTTATCTGTTCATTTAGTAAATTGATATTTTTTCCCGCAACTAAAGTTTCAACTTGCAAATTAAACCTTTTTGCGACTTTTAGCGTATTTACTCCAATGGAACCAGTAGAACCTAAAACAACCACCTAGAGTAAGCCTCTAAGCAGAACGGTCATAATTATTCCAGCAAACATATAGCCATCACAGCGATCTAGCATGCCCCCGTGCCCAGGGAAAATTGTACCACTATCTTTAACTCCAGCTTCTCTTTTTAGATAACTTTCAAACAAATCTCCCCAAACTGCCGATAATGAAACAAAAAAGGATATAAATATGGAAGTACCAATATCTACGCTACCAAGACCAACAAGTGAGCCTAAAATCGTAGCTATTACGATACCGCCTATCGTTCCTTCCCATGTTTTGTTTGGAGAAGTTTTTGAAAATGCTCTTTTACCTATGCTTTTGCCAACAATATAAGCTCCAACATCAGTTAAAGCAACCACTACAACTAACCAAACAAGAGCACTCATGCCAAAATCTTTATAAAGAGCCAACAAGAAGAGCATAGAAGCAGATGGATAAAAAATAGGTGCTAAAAGCTTAAAGTTCATCTCTTTTTTATGAGCCATAATAGAGACAACAATTATCAACACAATATAAATTAAATCGTCAGGATTTGGATAGATAAGTGCTCCTAGCCAAAGAGCTATTGCATAGACAAAATACCTACTATTTTTTACACTAAAAAGCTCCATTGCCTCGTAAAAAGCTATCAAATAAACTGCCCCTAAAAACAGCCAAGTGACAAATAGATTATCAACTATTGCTACAACAACAATGATAAATAGCAGAGCAAAACCAGTTAAAATCCTCTCTTTGTTTGAATTATATATCTCTTTGATGTTCATCTTTTTCCTAAAAGTTTTTATTATTTTATCTAATTTAGCGTGAGTTTACGCTTATACTTTTATATCAAGATGGGGTAGTGTTGAGGCTTCTTCTTCTTTATCCTCTTTATGTAGTAATTTTTCTTGTTCTCTCTTTTCCTGCTCTTTTTGTTCTTGCTCTTTTTTCTCTTTTTCGTGCTCGTGCTCGGGGTCTATTTTATAGGTCTCTTCGGCGGGTCGTATATCTTCAATGGCTTGCTTATCTGCATCTTGTATAGCAGTAGCTACACTATTTTGCATATCAAGCCTATTTTGAAAATTTGATTGTAGTTTAGTTTGAGCAGGTGTTGCTTGATTTGCATAAGCAACCGCTCCAATTGGACCTATTGCCATTTGAAACCTCCTTATTTTTTGTCCATACTGACTGTTTTGTAATCAGTATAATTTACATGTGCTCCTTCATTTACTTTCACATTTCTTCTAGCAGTATAATCGACCAAATAAGAACCTTTTTCACTTACGCTAAAATCCACGCAAAGTTTTGCTCCAAATTCCAACACACTTTTTGGAATATTTTGCTTATCTGTTCTTATTATAACATGAGATGATGGAATATCCTTTAAATGTAACCAAATATCTCTCTTTTTTGCCTCTTTTAGTAACTCTATGTTACCTTTTTCATTTTTTCCAAGCATTACTTTGAAGCCCTCTATATAAAAACTCTCATATGAGACTTGCGAGATTTTTCTCTTTTTAGAGTGCTTTTGTTTGGGATAAAGTATATTTATCTCGGCTTCATCACTTGCAAGATTGATAGCACCTTGCATCTTTTTTAAAAATTCTATCTTACTCTTTAAATTTTCTCTTTCTATGTACAAAGAGCTTGCTTTTCTTTTTAATTTTTTTGAAGAATTGAAGAGTATATTTGCTCCTTGTGTCGCACTTCTCGCAATTTTTGGCAAAACAATAACAATTTTTTGTCCATCAAAATCCTCTAACTTAATCTCTTTTTCATAAGCCTTTACTTTTTGTAAATTACTTAAAATCAAAGTTCCCCAAAAGTTATATTTTTTAGCTCTGTTAAAAAGCTCGTCCTCGCCCTCAAGACTATCTAATATTTTTTGAAATTTATCTACTTTTTTTTGTATATTTTTAACTCTTTGGGCTTTAATTTGGACAATTTTTACAAAAGCTCTTTTTTCATACTGTCTTTTTAAATATTCCTGTAAATCTTCAATCTTTTCACTTTTTTCATTAAGCTCAAATAGGGGTAACTCTTTTAAAATTTCACCTACTTTTATACTTCGATATGACACACTAGAATCGATATGTCGCAATGCTTCGATAATAATACCACTTAAATCCAAAATTATGCAATTTGTATTTCGTCCTGTAAATTCAAACTGCAACAGACTTTTTTGCTTCTTATAACTAGAGTTCGAATTTACAACAATCCTTAAAACTCTATTACCCTTCATCACTTCAATCTTTTCAACCTCAGCTCTGCTAAATCGTTTATACAAAGCCACATCAAAAGGGGCATTATAGAGTTTCGCTCTTTTAAATTCCTCTTTTTTAAAAATATAAGCATCTCCTTTTTTCATATCAAAAAAGAGAGTTTCATGTCCATCAAATACTATCTTTATCACCGTATCATCAACTCGACCAATAGTGGTAATATTTTGGAATTTTTGCAGATACTCTGCAATTTGCACCAATTCATATCGTTTCATATTTATTTCTCCTTTAACTTGGGCAAAGCCCAAGTTAAATTCCTCTCACTAAAGCTTCGCCGTTGGCGAGAGTGTTATATCTAAAAAGCAAAGCCCAAGTTAAATTCCTCT
>CAZRAK010000025.1:0-22476 GCA_964598135.1 uncultured Campylobacterales bacterium | reverse complement strand
TTTAGACTCTTTTGATCTATCGTCATCTTGCAGACAAAAGCTAATCTATCAACATTTGGCTTTAAAGAACAGATATTTTCGCTTAAACTTCTTGGCAGCATTGGTATTGCTTTGTGAGGAAAATATATAGAAAAACCTCTTTTTTTTGCCTCTTTGTCTATACATCCCATCTCATAAACATATTCGCTTACATCAGCAATTGCTACATATATGATATGATTTTTTTTGTCAAAGTATATAGCATCATCAAAATCTTTTGCATCAATTGGGTCGATAGTACAAAATGGTAAATGAGTCAAATCTAAGCTGTCTGGAAACAAGGATTTATCTACAATCAATCCATGACTTTTTGCTTCTATTTCACTATCCTTAGTAAAATTCTCTTCTTTTTCAAATAGGGCAAGTGAAATCTTTTCATCCACTTTTGAGTCATCTAAGATACCCAAAATTTCGAGGATATTGTCTGTTTCATTATCTATTTTTAAAACTGTACCCAAAGGTAGTTGTTTTAATGCTTTTTGTGATGTGCTTATGTTGTGACAAAGAGCTGTGCTAACATTTATACCTACGATTTTTTTGTGTACCGTTTTGGTATAGACAACACTATAGTTGTGAGCACGAAGTAGGGTTAAAACAACTTTTGCTTTTGCTCTCGTTCTAACTTTACCAAAATATCTCTTAGCGACAACTATATCATCGCTATTAGCATCTAGCAAGTCTCTTGATTCAATTAGTAAATCTTTGGCATTTTTATCATTAAAAACATTGAGAAAGCCAGTTCCACTTGTTGCTATATCGATTTTGCCAATTTTATATTTAGGGCTTAGCTCATAATATTCACCGCTTTTTTTAAGGGCTTTTAAGCGAATAAGATTATTTATAATAGGCTGAAAATCAAGTGGAATTTCTCTTACTTTCATACCCCTACTAAGAGTTAGGAGAAAATTTTTCAATTTTCAAAATTCTCCAATACATTTTTATATATTTTCTCATCTAAATCATAATCTTTTAATAATGCAAGTGCATTTTCCACTTGAATCTCTTTTAGTGTGCCAAAAATATTTATGGAAGTCTTGACAACATACAAAGCTTTTGCATAGTTTTGGATAAATTCACTTGCTTCAAATGGATTGACAGAGAATTCGATTGACTCAATAAGCTCACTTTCAAGGTTCCATTTTTCGAAGATTTTTGCTGTAATTTCTTCATTTGTATAGCCAACCACCTCTTTTTCTAGTTTTGAAAGTTGTTCTATGTTTGTTTCTTTTGTCAAGGTACTTTTAAACTCTTTATCTTTTCCTGATTCTATTAACTCGTGAGATATGATAATTTTTCCTATTTCCATCATAAATGATGCAGGTTGTAAAACATCAAGCATACTTCTGTCAACTTTTGAGTACCATTTGAACATAAAAGCACTTTGCATTGTGCTGATATCTAAAAATTTGTGTTTGCTGATACCATATGGATCTAAATCTATCTTTATATTTTCTTTTATAGCACTAGAAAGAGCAAAACCACGAATAGTTGCCATGCCAAAGAGTGATATTGCGTGTGCGACATTTTTTATCTCTTTGCTAAAACCATATAGAGGAGAGTTTGAAGATTTGAGTATATTTGCAGTTAACATAGGGTCTCTTTCTACAACTTTTACCAAGTCTTGCATGGAACTGTTTTTGTCGGCACAAATCCTTTGAATCATAATAACTGTTTCATCTAGCGGCGGAAGAGATTTTATCTTTTTTAATATACTGCTATCCATTTTATTTGCCTTTTTAAAAAATCTACTAAATTTTACTATTTTGTATATTATAACTTCCTAAAAGACGAGTATTACATATATTTAAAGATACTTTGGGTAAAATACAAAAAATTTATACTTAAGGATAAAATATGGCAATTACTGTATATTATGACAAAGATTGTAACTTAGATGTTATTCGTTCTAAAAAAGTAGCGATGATTGGATTTGGTTCGCAAGGACACGCTCATGCGGAAAATTTAAGAGATAGCGGTGTTGAAGTGGTAGTTGGTTTAAAGAGGGGTGGAAACTCTTGGGCAAAGGCTGAAGCTAAAGGATTTGTAGTTAAAACTGTAAGCGAAGCCACGAAAGAAGCTGATGTGATTATGATTTTAACTCCAGATGAGTTGCAGGCTGATATTTTTAATGCCGAGATTAAGGAGAATTTAAAACCAGGAAGTGCTATAGCCTTTGGACACGGATTTAATATTCACTACTCTCAGATACAAACTCCAAAAGGAATTGACTGCATCATGATTGCTCCAAAAGCTCCAGGGCATACTGTGAGAAATGAATTTGTAACAGGTGGCGGTATTCCAGATTTGATTGCAGTTGAGCAAGATGCTAGTGGTGAAGCAAAAGAGGTTGCACTAAGTTATGCAAGTGCAATTGGCGGCGGAAGAACTGGTATAATTGAAACAACTTTTAAAGATGAAACTGAAACTGATTTATTTGGTGAGCAAGCAGTATTGTGTGGAGGTATAACATCTTTAGTTCAAGCTGGTTTTGAAACTTTAACAGAAGCTGGATATGAGCCTGAAATGGCATATTTTGAGTGTCTTCATGAGCTAAAACTTATAGTCGATTTGATGTATCAAGGTGGTATCGCTGATATGAGATATTCTATCTCAAATACTGCAGAATACGGTGATTATGTAAGTGGTCCAAAAATCATAGGAGAAGAGTCAAAAAGAGCTATGAAACAAATCTTAAAAGAGATTCAAAATGGAACTTTTGCAAAAGATTTTATACTTGAGCGAAAAGCAGGATACGCTAGAATGAATGCTGAGAGAGCAAATGCTAGAAGAAGTTCAATTGAAAAAACTGGCGATAAACTAAGAAGTATGATGCCTTGGATTACCTCTAAAAAAATCATAGATAAAGATAAAAATTAAAAATATTATATCAGGGGTAATTTTAATCCCCTGATATAAAAACAGCGAGAAATTTTGACAAAGAAAAAAAACCACAAACATCGTAAAAAGAGAAATAGAAGAAAATCATCTGCTAAGAGTGTAGTGTTTGCTGCATTTTTACTATTTATATCTCTATTTTTTATTTTTGGTATATATAAATATTATGAAAATCTATCAAGTAGTTCAAGTCAGCAACATATCTCTATAGAAAATCAAAAATCAACAAAAGAGTTGATGACAAAAATGAAAAAGATGCTAGAAGAGGAGAAGATTAGAGTAAGTAAAAACTTAATAGTTCAGAAAAAAGAGCAAAATATCTCAAAAGTTTTAACAAAAAAAACTGTGGAAAAGATAGAGAATGCTATTGAGAAAAAAGAGGTTAAAGAAAATTATCTCTCAGAAATTCATGACTTTCAAAAGAGTTTACAATATACAAAAAAGAGCATTAAAAAGAGTAAAAAAGCTATTAAATACAAAGGGCTTCCTAGGCTTGCAATTATCATAGATGATGTTTCATTTTTAAACCAAGTAAAATTGATAAAGAAAATCCCATATAAAATAAATCCATCATTTTTTCCACCAAGCAAGCGACATCCTGATACCATAGGTTTTTCAAAACAGTTCAAATTTGCAATGATACATATTCCACTTGAAGCTTTAAGCTATGCTCATAGTGAATCAAAAACTCTTTTAGTGAGTGACTCCTTTAGAACTATAAAAAACCGAGTTTTGCAAATCAAAAAAGATTTTCCGTGGATAAAATATTATAACAATCACACAGGAAGTAAATTTACTTCAAATTTATCTGCTATGAGAAAACTTTTAAAAATTATGAAAAATCAAAAACTACACTTCGTAGATAGCAGAACTACCGCTGATACTAAAGCTGGCATAGTCAGCAAAGAGTTAGGAGTAAAACTTCTTTCAAGAGATATTTTTTTAGATAATTCAGTAAAAAAAGCGGATATAATTTTGCAGTTGAAAAAAGCAGTAAAAATTGCAAAAAAAACAGGGTATGCTATAGCTATAGGACATCCTCACTCAAACACCTTAAATGTTTTGATAAAAGCCAAACCATTTTTAAAGGGTGTAAAATTAGTTTATGTAGATGAGTTATGATTGATATAGTAAAAGAGACACCAAAAGAGCTAGAGTCTTTAAAAAATAAGCCTAAAAATCTTTTCTATAAAGGAAATTTATCTCTTTTAAATTTTACAAAAGTCTCTATAGTAGGTACAAGACATCCTATATCTTACACCAAACAATTATGTTTGAAACTAGGAGTTGCACTTAAAAAAAGAGGTATAGTAGTTGTTAGCGGAGGTGCTATGGGTGTTGACGCTCTCGCTCATAAAGCAGCATTTCCAAATACCATCGGAGTTATGGCAAACTCACTTGATATTATTTATCCAAAAGTAAATTTTTCACTTTTAAAAAGCATGGAAAAAGAGTCGTTGCTTTTAAGTGAATATGGAGCAAATACACCAGCAACAAAGTACAGTTTTGTTCTAAGAAACAGAATTGTAGTAGCACTTGGTGAAGTTCTTGTTGTTGCCCAAGCTGACTTAAATAGCGGCTCCATGAGAAGTGTTGAAATAGCACAAAAATATGGCAAAAAGATATATGTTTTGCCGCATAGACTAGAAGATTCGCTTGGTACTAATGCTCTCTTGCGTGATGGCTTAGCAACTGCAATTTATGACATAGAAAAATTTGCAAATATGTTTGGAAAAATTGAGAAACAAAAAGATAAAATTTTGGATTTTTGTGAACAAAATAGCTCTTTGCAAGATGCAATCGAAAAATTTGGTGATAAGATATATGAGTATGAATTAAGTGGTAAAATAGAGATAAAAAACTTAAAAGTGATAGTGCTGTGAGATATGCTTGTATTGATATTGGACTTAAAAGAGTTGGGGTAGCGATTTGTCTTGGGAGCGATATAGTTGTTCCACAAAATGCAATTATAAGAAAAAATAGAAACCAAGCCGCTTGTGAAGTAGATGAATTTTTAAATGAATGGCAAATAGATGTTTTAATTGTTGGTATTCCAAAAGGAGGCTCAAGTAGTGAAGAGATGCAAAGAAGAGTAGAGCATTTTATTTCGCTTTTAAACTTTAGCGGAAAAATTTTTTATCAAGATGAATACAATTCTAGTGTTGAAGCAAAGGAACTCATGAGAGGGGCTATAAAGCAAAAAAGAGATGGTAAGATTGATTCAATTGCCGCTAAAATTATATTAGAAAGATATCTAAGTATCTAACTGACCAAACACCCATACTCTATTTTTTTAACCATATTTTAATTTTTTATAGGTTATAGTAGAGTACTATTTTATAAATAAGGAGGTAGTAATGCAAGTAAATGTTAGCTCAATTGGAGCACACAATAACTGGATGTCAAATAATTCAAACAATATTGCAAATGTAAATACAAATGATTTTGAAGCTACTGAAACTACTTTGGATAATGAAAATGGTGAAGTTGTTGCAAATTCGAGTCAAACTCAAAGTGGAACAGATTTATCAAAAGAGTTAACAGATCAGATTTCAATTACCAAAGGAGTTGAGGCAAATACCGAAGCTATCAAGACAGAAAACAAGATGATAGGTTCACTCTTGGATATGACTATATAATCAACATTGCATCGCCGTAAGAGAAGAATCTATATCTCTCTTTTACGGCCATTTCGTACAATTCCAAAGTTTTTTCAATACCGATAAAAGATGCCACTAGCATAATGAGTGTCGACTTTGGTAAGTGAAAGTTTGTTAATAGATGATTTACTCTTAATGGACAATTTTGTGGATGTAAAAAGAGATCGCAATACCCATCGCTTTTAGTATTTCTAAAACAGTATTCAACCGTTCTAGTTACTGTTGTTCCAATGGCAAGTATGGGTTTGTCAGATTTTATTAGATCCAAAGTATCGTTGTTAATGCTAAAAAATTCACTATGCATCTTATGATTGGCGATATTATCACAAGTAACAGGTTTAAATGTTCCAGCTCCAACATGAAGGGTTAATTTTTTAGTTTCAAATTTTTGTTTTAATTCTTCGAATTTTTCGCTACTAAAATGCAGTGAAGCGGTTGGGGCAGCAACTGCACCTCTATTTTTGGCAAAAATACTTTGATAATCATTTATATCTTCTTTATTATCCTCTCTTTTTATATATGGAGGTAGAGGGATATGTCCTATCTCTTCTAAGATATCAAAAAGCTCATTTGTATCTATTTTTTTTCTGTTTTGAAAAAATTCTACAACTCTACTTCCATCAGTTTTAAGCTCTTTTACATTTGCTTTAAGCCCATTATCAAAAAAAAGTTTTGTATCTTTTGAAACTTTTCCTTTGATGTAAACAGAATATAGATTATCTTGAAGAGGTGAATTAAGCAATAGTTCAATTTTCCCACTACTGTGCTTTTTACCGTATATTCTAGCTTTTACAACTTTAGTTTCATTTATAACTACAGCGGTATCATGTGGGAAAAAATTTAAAATCTCTTTAAAAGTTGTATGAACAATCTTACCTTTTTTTCTATTATACACCAAAACTCTAGCATCATCTCTATTTGGAGTCGGATGTGATGCTATAAGCTCTTGGGGCAAAAAGTAATCATATGTAGAAACTTTTAAAGGCTCAAGCAATTATTCTTTAACCTCTAACTCTTTTTTTTCATCTTTATCTTTTTTTTCATCTTCTTCACTATTTTTTGCAGCTGGATTTACCATTCTTGCAACAATTATTGATAAACCATATAAAACAACAAGTGGTCCTGCCATTAAAAATTGAGTAAGAACATCTGGAGGCGTAAGAACTGCTGAGACTGCAAAAATTATGATGATAGCATACCTAAAAAATCCTATAAGTGCTTTATCGTCAACAAGTCCTAATTTTGCAAAGAAGAATGTTATGACAGGGAGTTCAAATGCTATACCAAAACCAAATAAAAGTTTTGTAAAAAATCCAACATATTCACCAATGCTAGGAAATGCTGTAAAAAGTTGTGCACCAAAGTTTATAAGGAAATTAAAACCAATTGGCACAACGACATAGTAACAAAATGCTGCACCTGTTAGAAACATTAAAGTTGCGAAAAAAACAAAAGGCAAAACCAATCTCTTCTCTTTGTCATATAGTCCAGGTGATATAAAAAGCCAAAATTGCCAAAATATTATAGGCAATGCAAGCATCAATGCAGCAAAAAAAGATACTTTAATTGCTGTAAAAAAGGGCTCTTGAAGTTTTGTAAAAATTACATGTGAACCCTCAGGTAACACTCCGTTTAATGGTGCTATCATCCAAGCTAAAAGTGGTTCCCAAAAAGAAAAACATACAAAAAACAGAATAAATACGGCAGCTATTGAAATACCAAGTCTTTTTCTAAGTTCCGCCAAGTGAGGTCTTAATTCATCAAACATTAGATGCCTGCCTTGTCATCATCTGTGATTATTCTATTTTTATTCATGGGGTCTTGTATAATTTTTTTTGTATTTACTGCATCATCTTTTAAATCTTTTATGGATTTGCTAATATCTTTTGTAGCACTTTTTATTTCATCTATTTCATCAAGAGATAGTTGTTTTTTGACGCTATTTGCAGCTGAAGTAAGTTGTTTTTTGTACTCTAGTGCATCTTCTTTTAGCTCTTGCATTTTTACCTCTTGCTCGATTGAAATCTTAGCCTCATTGATACTGCTTTTAAAGCTTTTAAAAAATTTTGCAATTTGAACCATGGCTTCTGGTAGTTTATCTGGACCTAAAAAAAGGACAGCAATAACTCCAATCAAAAGTAATTCACTAAAACCCATACCAAACATAATTTACACCTTATTAAGTTAAAGAGTGGATTATATCTTATTTTTAATCAAAAAAAGATAAATATAGTATAATGTTAGAAAAATTTTGGGAATAGTTAAATCATGAAAATCTCCTTACTTTTGCTAAATATGGGTGGTCCAAACAATCTATCTGAAGTGAAACTTTTTTTAAGTAATATGTTTAACGACAAAGCGATAATCGGTGCACCAAAATTTATAAGAAAATTTATCGCTTATTATATAGTAAAAAATAGATTAAAAAAAGCAATAAAAAACTATGAAGCAATTGGTGGCAAATCACCCATTGTTGAGTTTACAAAAGAGCTAGTCGAGATTTTAAAATCAAAATTAGAGATTGATGTTCGATATATTATGCGCTATACTCCCCCTTTTGCAAAGGATGTTCTTGCAAAAATCAAGGATTATGATAGATTTTATATTATCCCTTTGTATCCCCATTTTTCGAGTACAACAACACAATCTTCGTTAGACGATTTGTTTAAATATGCTGATATTTTAGGGATAAAAAGAGATAAATTTAGAGTTATAGACAGGTATTATGATAGTGAAGTTTATAATCAAATAATTGTAAAAAAGATAAAAGAGGCTCTTGGAGATGATGATGCAAGCGAGTTTGAGCTTATTTTTTCAGCTCATGGATTACCGCAAAAAATTATTGACAATGGTGATCCATACATGAAGCAAATAAAACAAAATGTTTTTTTTGCAAGGCAAGAGTTGATAAAACAAAATATATATTTCTACAAAACCCATCTTGCGTATCAGTCAAGGTTAGGACCAGTTGAGTGGATAAAACCATATCTTGATGATAAACTAGAGGAGCTTGAGAAGACAAGAGTAATAATCTACCCTATAGCTTTTTTAATTGATAATTCTGAAACAAAATTTGAATTGGATATAGAGTATAAGCAGATTGCTGAAAAATTGGGTTTTGTTGATTATAGAGTTGCAAGTGCACCAAACAAAGAGATATCAGAAACAGTTGTTGATATTTACAATAGACTGATAAAAAATAATTAGCTTGGTTAGTCTATGATAAAAAGAGCAATTTCATCACTTAAAAAATAGTTATTGTTATAGGCTCTGTTATTTTTAATTTTTAATTTATTATTTTGCACAAGTATGTTTATATTTTTAATCTCTTTTGTATTGAATTCATTGAGATTTATACCAATCTTACTTCTTAATCCTAGAAAGATTTTTTCTATATGTGTATCTTCTTGATTTAGATTTTCTATCTCTTTTTTAGTAGGTTTTTTGATATATTCTTCTATGTTTTTGGAGGGATAAAATCTTCTGTTTTTTAGAAAGCCAACCGCTCCAGCACCTATACCAATATAGTCGTTATATTTCCAATACCCAAGATTGTGTATGCTGTTATATATGCCAAAATTTGATATTTCATATTGAGGGAAACCGCTATTTACTATAGAATTTGTAAAAAAAGATGCTAACTCTATTGAATCAACCGCAACTTTTGGAGTTGTGTAAAAGGGAGTATTTTTTTCAATAGTTAGTGAATAAGCACTTATGTGATTTATTGGTAAGCTTTGTGCAATCTTTATATCTTTTATCAATAACTCTTTTGTATCAAAATTAGTTCCATATATAAAATCAAGTGAGATATTTTGAAATCCTATCTGTTTTGCTCTATTTATTGCATTTAGCGCTTGAGATTTGTTGTGGTTTCTTCCAAGAAATTTTAGTTTTTCTTCATTAAAACTTTGTACCCCGAAACTAACTCTATTTACTCCTAGTTTTTTCATGCCCTTAAGCCATGAAGTTGTTGCTGAATTTGGATTTGCTTCCGTAGTTATTTCAGCATTTTGACATAAATATGGTTGTAGTGTATCAAAAAAGGTAGCGAACAATTCAGGTGCTATAGTAGAGGGAGTTCCGCCACCAATAAAAAGTGATTTAATACTATTTTTCTTTGGCTTAAAGAGCAATAATTCAGATTTCAACTGTTTTGCACAAGCTTGCATATATAGTATTTTCAGATCAAATTTATCAACATAAGAGTTAAATGCACAATAATAACACTTGCTATCACAAAAGGGTATATGGAGGTATGCAAGCATTTAAGTCCTTAATAATCACTTTTTTGGTATCATTTTATCTAAAATAATATAGTGGAAAGCTAAACATGTCAGAAATAAAAAAATATAGACCAAATGTGGCTGCAGTTGTCCTATCAAGCAAGTATCCATTGGCTTGTGAATTTTTTATTGCTAGACGAAATGACATAGAGGATGTTTGGCAATTTCCACAAGGCGGAATAGATGAGGGGGAGAGTGCTAAGGACGCACTTTTAAGAGAACTTAAAGAAGAAATTGGTACAAATAAAATAGAGATATTATCCAAATATCCTGAAGAGATTAGTTATGATTTTCCAAAAACTATAGCCAAGAGAATGTATCCATTTGATGGACAGAGACAGAGCTATTTTTTGGTTAAATTAAAAGATGATGCAAAAATAAATCTAAATACTAAACATCCAGAATTTGATGCTTATAAGTTTGTAAAGCAAAAAGATATATTTGAATTGGTTACTTATTTTAAGCGGCCAGCGTATCAAAAAGTTATTAATTATTTTAAGAAAGAGGGTTATTTATAAAATGCTCATTGTGCAAAAGTATGGTGGCACTAGTGTCGGTAGTGTTGAGAGGATAAAAGAGGTTGCAAAAAGAATTGTAAATAGAAAAATATTGGGAAACGACCTAGTAGTAGTTGTCTCTGCGATGAGTGGAGAAACTAATAAATTAGTGGATTTAGCGAGTGAATTTAGTGCAAATCCAAAAAGCAGAGAGATGGATTTGTTACTTAGTTCAGGAGAGAGAGTAACGAGTGCACTTTTGGCTATAGCGCTTACGGAAATGGGTTATGAGTCGACTGCTTTGAGTGGAAGACAAGCAGGAATTATAACAGATGCTAAACACACACAAGCAAGAATTGAACATATATATACAAAAACTATGAAAGAGGAGTTAAAGAAAGGTAAAATTGTCGTAGTTGCTGGATTTCAGGGCATTACCGAAATTGGTGAAGTTTCAACACTTGGCAGAGGAGGAAGTGATTTGAGTGCTGTTGCAATTGCAGGGGCGTTAAAAGCTGATATATGCGAAATTTATACAGATGTTGATGGCATATATACGACCGATCCTAGGATTGAACCAAAGGCTAAAAAATTAAATGAAATAAGTTATGATGAAATGCTTGAACTTGCAAGTTTAGGTGCAAAAGTTTTGCAAGCAAGATCAGTTGAATTAGCTAAAAAATTAAATGTAAATTTAGTTACAAGAAGTAGCTTCAACGAGGATGAGGGCACATATATTTTAAAAGAAGAGGATATCATGGAAAAACCGTTAGTTAGTGGGATTGCAATAGATAGAAACCAAGCAAGAGTTACGCTAAGAGGGATATCTGACAAACCAGGAATTGCAGCAGAAATTTTTAGAAAATTAGCACAAGAAGGTGTCAATGTTGATATGATTATACAAAATGTTGGAGTTGATGGTTCAACTAATTTAGGCTTTACAATTTATCAGGATGAACTTGATATTACAAGCAAAGCGATGAGCGACATAGGGGCTTCTCAGAGTGTAGAATTTGATAAAAATGTTGTAAAAGTCTCCGTAGTAGGTGTGGGCATGAAGTCACATAGCGGTGTAGCATGTACTGCTTTTGATACGCTAGCCGAAGAGAGTATAAATATAGAGATGATAAGTACAAGTGAGATAAAAGTCTCTATGATAATTAATGAAAAATATGGCGAATTGGCTGTTAGGGCACTTCATGATGCATATAAATTAGACAAGTAGAGGTGCCATAAATGCAAAAATTCTTAAAGTGGACACTTGATAATATAAGAAAGAATGGCTCAGTGATGAGCTGGATGGAGGAGAAGAGATTTGAGTGGGTTCCATTAAATATCTCTATGTTAAAAAATCTACTTGATGGACATACTATACTTGTGGTGACTGATGATGATAGAGAGTGGTTTTGCGATTATATGTTAAATGATATAAATAAACTTAGTAAAAATAGACCACTTTTACCATTTATCTCTTTAAAGTCCATATATCCATCACTAAATAGTATAAAAACGAAAGATGATATCGAACTTTTGGAAAATCTATTGTATCAAACATTCCCTCAAGGTTACATATATTTTTTTATTGGTAAAAATAATAATATAAAGATGCAAATTGCAAAGAGAAAAGATGATAGTTTTATTTGGGTTATGGATGAGCAGTTACAAAATAGCTTCTTTCTCTCTTCAAATGATGAAAATTTAGATATTAAATTGATTCAACTATATAAGTTATTGGATAAAAGTATAAACGCTTTGCTTTTTGCAGAGGTTGATTTTGACACAGAGTAAAAAACAATTACAAAGCTATATCCTTGTTTGCAAAAATTTGCAAAAGGCATATAAGCATCTTGAAGTAGAACTAGCACACAAAAATTGTAAATTTTATCTAAAAGATGATTTTTTATTAGATGATGCTAAAAATGTTATTAAAGAGGCTTATATTGCTGAAAGTGATAAAAAGATTTTAATATTGGGTGCTAAAAATTATAATATTTATGCTCAAAATTCACTTTTAAAGATACTAGAAGAGCCTCCAAAAAATATAGTATTTATTTTGGTTTGTGAAACTAAAAATATTTTTTTACCAACAATTCGTTCAAGACTACTCTTTGTTGAGTTGAATTTTGAAGAAGAAAAAATAAATCTAACTCTTGATATAAAAAATATGGAATTAGGAGCAATTTATAACTTTGTGCAAGAAAATTCTAGAATTACCAAAAATGAGCTAAAAACTTTGTTGCAACTTATAGTTACGGAGTCTATTATAAGATATTCAATCCCTTTTACAACAAAAGAGATGGAATATTTTGAAAAATTATTGCAACTTAGTGAATTAAACTCAAGACCAAGCAATATCTTAACATCGCTACTTTTGTGTATCTATCTAAAAAAGAGTTGATATGCAAATATATAAAATTTCAAATGATACACCACTAGATAAACTTTTAGCACAACTAGGCACTACAAAAGAGGGTTTACAAATACTAAGCAGAAAATCAAAGATACATTTTTTATATATAAAAGATTTGCGAACTCCAGCAGCAAATATCCTAAAACAAGACGCTTTATCTATCGGAGCAGATTTGGCGGTACCAAAAAACTGCGTTACTTGTGAGCAAAAGTTTTGTGATGGAATTTTAATGGCAACAACTGAACAAATTATCAGGCTTAGTAAAAAAGAGAAAATCCAACCCTTTGGATTAAAAGAGTTGGCAAACTCGCTACAGAGTTTTTTGAATATTAAAAAAACAAGAACAAAAATTATGGGTGTTTTAAATGCAAATGAAGATAGCTTTTTTTGTGAAAGTAGATTTGATTTTAAAAGTGCCATAAGTAGAGTTGAAGATATGATTAGTGATGGTGCGGATATTATAGATATAGGTGGAGTTTCAAGTAGTCCTGGTAGCTTAGCGGTAAGTGAAGAGGAGGAGTTTGAAAGAGTAAAAAATATCATTGATACTGTTTATAAACATAAATTGTATGAAAAAGTAGAATTTTCACTAGATAGTTATTCGCCATTGTGTTTAAAATATGCATTACAAAAAGGGTTTAGCATAATAAATGATATAACAGCACTACAAAATGATGAAGTAGCAAGTTTAGCCTCAAGATATGATGCAACAGTTATTCTCATGCATAAGCAAGGCTCTACCAAAGAGATGCAAAAAAATCCTACATATGATAATGTGATACTAAGTATTGATAAATTTTTCCAAAAAAGAGTAGAAAAAGCCAAGAATTTTGGTGTAAAAGATATCATTTTGGATGTAGGTATTGGTTTTGGAAAGAGTTTAAAACATAACCTCACTCTTTTGCAAAATCTTGAACATTTTAACCATTTTGGTCTGCCGCTTTTAGTGGGAGCTAGTAGAAAATCTATGATAAACATGATAATTCCAAGTGAAATAAAAGATAGATTGCCTGGGACTTTAGCTATTCATTTAGAGGCCGTGAAAAAAGGTGTGAGTATTGTAAGAGTTCATGATGTAAAAGAGCATTTTCAAGCGATTGCGGTACAAGATGCGATTTTGGGAACTTTTTAATGGAGTTTGAATTTTACTATTATGTTATTTTTATAGGAGCTGGATTTTTGGCTGGTTTTGTTGATTCTATTGCTGGAGGTGGAGGAATTATTACAGTTCCTGTTCTTATGGCTTCAGGCATGCCACCACATATGGCGCTTGCTACAAATAAACTTCAGAGCTCTTTTGGAAGCTTTACTGCTTCGGCAAATTTTATAAGAAAAGGGCTAGTAAGCCTAAAAGAGGTCTATTTAGGTATTATTTTTACCTTTATCGGTGCCATGATGGGAGCTAAAATAATTTTATTGTTAGATGCAGATGTTTTAAATAAAATTATACCTTTTATGCTAATTTTAATTTTTTTATATACGCTTTTTAATCCAAATTTTGGAAGTATCGAAAAAAAATCAAGATTTACACAACCTGTATTTTTCTTTATTTTTGGTATATTAATTGGTTTTTATGATGGTTTTTTTGGACCAGGAACAGGAACATTTTGGACGATAGCACTAGTAACACTTATGGGTTTAAATCTAAAAAAAGCAACTGCAACTACAAAAGTGATGAATTTTACAAGTAATATAGTTTCACTAGGAGTTTTTTTATTAAGCGGTAATGTTCTGTTTTTTGTAGGGATTTTGATGGGATGTGGGCAAATTATAGGTGCATTTGTCGGTTCATCATTAGTTGTTAAAAAAGAGGTGGCATTTATAAGAGGTTTTTTTCTTTTTGTAGTTGGCGTAACGATACTAAAACTTATATATGATAGTTGGATAAGATGAATAAGCAAGAGTATAAAAAAAATATAGAGTTACTAAATAGTTGGGCAAACGCTTATTATGTATATGATGACCCAATAGCTAGTGATGAAGAGTATGACAAGTTATACCATAAAATTTTGAAATTTGAAGAAGAAAATCCAGATATTGCAGATAAAAATTCTCCAACAAAAAGAGTAGGTGGAATTGTTTTGGATGAATTTTCTAAAGCCAAACATTTAAGTAAAATGTGGAGCATGGAAGATGTATTTGATGAAGATGAGCTAAGAAATTGGATACAAAGAGTTAAAAAAACAAGTAAAAAATTTACTTTTTATAGTGAACCAAAATTTGATGGTGCGAGTCTGAATTTGATATATGAAAATGGAGAGTTAAAACAAGCAATTAGCAGAGGTGATGGCAGTGTGGGTGAAGATGTTAGTGAAAATGTAAAGACGATTGATAGCGTTCCTCTGAAAATAAAACATAAAGAATTGATTGAAATAAGAGGCGAAGTTGTTATTGCAAAAGATGATTTTCTTGATATAAATCTTGCAAGATTAAAAAATGATGAACCACCATTTGCAAATCCAAGAAATGCTGCAGCAGGGAGTTTGCGGCAACTTGATACAAAGGTAACAGCTAAGAGAAAATTGATGTTTTATCCTTGGGGAGTAGGACAAAATTCTCTTAAAAATAAGATGCTTAGTCAAAAGATGGATATAATCTATAATCTTGGTTTTTTAAAGCCTCCAAGAGTGATGATAAGCAGAAGTATTGATGTTATTTTTTCTCTGTATGATGAATTACTCAAATCACGAGATGAAATTCCTATGATGATGGATGGAATGGTTGTTAAAATTGATGAAATTTCACTTCAAGAAGAGTTGGGTTATACTGTTAAATATCCTAGATGGATGGTGGCTTTTAAATTTCCAGCAATCGAAAAAATTACAAAAATAAAAGATATTATAACTCAAGTTGGCAGAACAGGAGTGTTGACTCCTGTTGCAGTTTTAGAGGCCGTGAATATCGAAGGCGCTATGGTTGAGCGAGCTACTTTGCATAATTTTGACGAGATAAAAAGAAAAGATATAGAAATTAATGATACCGTGATAATAATAAGAAGTGGAGATGTTATACCAAAGGTTACAAAGGTTTTAGCACATAGGAGAGATGGGACACAGCAAGAGATAATAAGACCAAAAACATGTCCAGTATGCGGAAGTGAAGTTTTGGATGAGGGAATTTTGATAAAATGTCAAAACCTTGCATGTGAGGCTAGAGTGGTTAACTCTATCATACATTTTGCTTCAAAGAAATGTATGAATATCGATGGGCTAGGAAACAAAATTGTGGAACTTTTATTTGAAAAAAGTTTGCTAAAAAGTGTTGAAGATTTATATACTTTAAATTTGGAGAGTTTACTTAATTTAGAAGGTTTTAAAGACAAAAGAGCAAAGAATCTTCTAAACTCCATAGAAAAATCAAAAACAACACAACTGCATAGATTTATAAATGCACTTGGGATTGAGCATATAGGTGAAGTCGCAGCTAAAAAGATTGCTGAAGTTTTTAGGGATGAATGGGTTGATGTAGGAGAAGATAAAATTGTAACAATTGATGGTTTTGGTGAAGAGATGGCTAAAAGTTTAGAAGAATTTCTCAGGGTAAATAGAGAAAAAATTAATAATTTGATACAAATTCTAGATATTCAGTTGCCAAAAAAAGTGGAAAAAATTGATTCTATCTTTACAAATAAAACAGTAGTTATCACAGGAAGTATGTCAAAACCAAGAGATGAAATCAAGAGTATTTTAGAAAAATATGGTGCAAAAGTGACAAATAGTGTCTCAAAAAAGAGTGACTTTGTGATATATGGAAAAGATGCAGGAAGTAAATATGACAAAGCTCTAAGTTTTGGAGTAAAAACTTTAAGCGAAGATGAGATGTGGCATGAGATTGGATAACTTTCTTTTCAAAAAAGGAGATGTTCAAAGTAGAAATAAGGCTCAAGAGCTTATAAAAAGTCTACAAGTTTTGATTAATGGCAAAATTATTTCAAAACCAAGTTTTGATATAAACGAAACTGATAAACTTGAAATTTTAAATCCAAAACAGTATGTAGGTAGAGCTGGATATAAACTAAAATATTTTATAAAATCTCAAAATATTTTTTCCATAAAAGAGAAAGCCTGTTTAGATATCGGTAGTAGCACGGGAGGGTTTGTACAAGTTCTTTTGGAAGAAGGTGCGAAAAAAGTTGTCGCTGTTGATGTGGGAAGTGGGCAACTTCATGATAGATTGAAAAAGTTTTCAAATTTAGAAGTTTTTGAACAAACCGATATAAGAAATTTTGAATATAAAGAAAAATTTGATATCGTTACTTGTGATGTATCTTTTATCGGAGTTGAGCAAATTTTGAATGATATAGATAGATTTGCAAAAGAGTATATAGTGATACTTTTTAAGCCCCAATTTGAAGTTGGTCAAAATGTCAAAAGAGATAAAAAAGGAGTTGTAAAAGATAGTTTTGCTATAAAAAAAGCGAAAGAACTATTTGAAGCAAAAGCACAACAAAAGTGGGAATATGTATATACTCAAGATTCGATTTTAAAAGGCAAGGAGGGAAATAGTGAAACATTTTACTGCTTCAAAACAAGATAAAATCAACTCTATTGCCATTGGAAACTTTGATGGTCTTCATTTGGGACATCAGCAACTTATAAAAAGATTGGGAAACAATGGTGCCTTACTTGTTGTGTATAGAGGAAGAGCAAATATAACACCAGGTAAAAATCGAAATAAGTTTACTAGCTTTCCCTGTTTTTATATAGATTTTGAAAAGATAAAGGATTATGATTGTATTGGTTTTTTATCTTTTTTAAAAAAAGAGTTTCCAAATCTTGAGAAAATAGTGGTTGGATATGATTTTAAGTTTGGTGCAAATAGAGCCTGTAGTCTATTTGATTTAAAAGAGCTCTTTCTTGGGAAAATTGATGTTGTAAATGAATTTTTTATTGAAGGTATTTCTGTGCATTCATCGACCATTAGAGGGTTTTTAAAAAAAGGTGATATACAAAAAGCAAATATGCTCTTGGGCAGAAAATATTGTATAGAAGGTGATGTGATAAAAGGACAAGGTCTTGGAAAAAAAGAGCTTGTTCCAACTTTAAATCTGAATATCGAAAAATATATCTTACCTAAAAATGGTGTATATAAAACAGAAAGCATTATAAATGGTGAGTTTTATCCCTCTGTTACCTTTGTAGGCATAAGAGAGAGCACAGATGGTAGATTTTCGTGTGAAACACATATAATTGGTCTAGAGATAGAAGATATAGATAATTGTACCATATGCTTTTCAGATTTTATAAGAGAAAATAAAAAGTTTAATTCGTTAAAAGAGCTAAAAATACAAATACAAAAAGATATAAAAAGTTGTCAATGTTTATAATAATACATTAAATCATCTGATTGTTGAAATACTTTGCTAAATTTTTCATCTTTTGAAAATTCTACAACCCCATATGAAAAAGTTATGTTAAAAGTTTTGTTATCATGTTTTAAACTTTTGGTTGAAAGATTTTTTCTAACATTTTTTAAGATATTTGAAAGTCTTATTTTATCTTTCTTGTTTGAGATTAATATAAATTCATCCCCTGCAAATCTAATAGTCAGACAATTTTCTACTTTTTTTAGTAATGAGCCAATGAGCCTTAACACTTTATCGCCCACAAGATGTCCGTAAGAGTCGTTTACATTTTTAAAATTGTCTATATCTATAAAAGCGAAAGAGCCATCTTGTTGAAATTTTTCATCTTTTAAAAATTTTTCATATAGCCATCTTCTGTTATATACATTTGTAAGCTCATCAAGATATAGATTTTCTTGCAAGTGGATGATAGTTTTCTCAAGGTTTTCAACTTCAATTTCTATATCTTTTAAAGCAGGTTCGTTTTTTTCAGTTATAGCAGTTCTTGCTTTTTGAATACTTGTTTTAAGTTTTGTTGTTGATTTTTCCGTCTCATCTCTCATTTTTTGAATTTTCTTAAGAGCATATATCATAGCTTGCTCTTTATCTTTTTCTTTTATAGTAATATTTAATTCATCAGCTTTTGTATAAAAGATATCTTTGTAGATTTCAGGTAGCACAACTTCTAATTTTCTTACTTCTTTTATGGTTTCATCAGTTAATTCTTGAAGATCATTTTTCATTGGCTCTCTTTTAGGTATAATTATAAGAAAAGTATACCCAAAAAAAGGTAACAGATGGATAATGTATTTGAAACTCCCATTGAGAAACAATTTGAATTTGATGAAAAAGTAGCCTCTGTTTTTGATGATATGCTCGATCGCTCCATCCCTTTTTATTCAAATGTGATATCCTTGATTTGTGATGTTATTAACTCTTATGTAAAAGATGGAAATGTTGTGGTTGACCTAGGATGCTCAACTGCAAACACTCTTTTAAGTTTAAACCATAAAGCAGGTAATAAACTAACTTTGCTTGGCTTTGATAATTCAAGTGCTATGCTTTCTCAGGCACAAAAGAAGATAGAGGCTTATGGAGCTGATATAAAACTAAAAAATGCAGATATACTAAAACTTAATATCCCTAAAAGTGATGTTGTTATAGCAAATTATATGCTTCAGTTTGTAAGACCCATGCAAAGAGTTAAATTAATTGAAAATATATATAAAAGTTTAAAGGATGATGGGATTTTTATATTTAGTGAAAAAATTATCTTTGAAGATAAAAAGTTAAATAAGCAAATGATTGATATCTATTATAATTTTAAAAAATTACAGGGTTATAGTAAATTTGAGATTTCCCAAAAAAGAGAAGCTTTAGAGAATGTACTTGTACCATATAGTGAAGAGGAGAATAAAAAGATGGTGCTAAATGCAAATTTTAAAAGTATAGAGACCATCTTCAAATGGGGAAATTTTGCAACTTTTCTAGCTAAAAAATAGGTTAGGCTCTGTTTGTTTTAAATATTTAACTATATTTATAATCTCTTCAAAACCCATTTCAGCTTCATCATCATCCTCTAAAACTATATCTATTGCATCTATGTAGGCATTTGTTGCTTCTTCTAGTTTTTCTTCTTGCACACCCGCAAAGTATAGGGCAGCACTTAACATATCTGTAAGTTGTAAAGCTAATTCTTCAACTTCTAAATCTAATTCACTGTTTTTCATTTGTATTTCCTGTTTTTTTAGTTATCAAATCAACAACTTGATTTTTTATATTTTTATAAATAAAGCTATCTTTAAAGCCACCAAATAAACCACCACTTGCATTTGGATGTCCACCACCATTTGCTAGTTTTGATGCCATCTTGCTTACATCAATTTTTCCATTTGCTCTAAAACTAACTGTTTTTCTAGAGGTTATATCCATAAAAAAATCATAATCCCTATTTGCTTTTAAAAAATCATTACCTATGACAGATACATTGCCGATATTGTAGGTTAAAATTCCTTTGTGATTTAGATATTTTATGCTCATTTTATCTTTATTTTTTGTTAGCAATTGAACATTAAAATTTGATACAAGATTATTAAGAGTGTCATTTTTATTTTCTTTTAGTATCTCTTTTTTAATTGTGTGAATATTTTCATCAAGAACTATATGTGCATCTTTGTATTCAAAAAATGGTTGAATTTTGCTTAATAGTTCAAAAAGGTATTGTGAATTTTCCTTTGAAAACATTATTCTATTTATCTCCTTAGCACCACTTACGAGACCTAAGCAAACTTTTCCTAGCTCAAACTCATCTCTATCTTCAAGCCAGATATCAACTGCATTTACAACATCTACAAACTTAGATAATTTCTCATTTTTACTAAAAATGGCTGAGAAAAAATCATATGTTATTTTTGTGGCACACCTAGAATCATCAAGATAGTACCATTCAAAATCATTTGCACAATCTTGTCCTGATTTGTGATGATCAAGCAAGATAATCATAATATTTTCATTTGCTATTTTTACTTTTGAATCAAAATCTTTGGCTTGTTCTAGTGTAAGGTTTAAATCAGTTATAAATATTATATTTTTCTCATATTTATCTTTTTGAATATCACAAAAGATTTCATTAAATCTTTCATTAATCTCCCTACCATAATTTGAGTTGTAAAATTGTATTGAATCAAAAAAATTATTTGTAACCATTTGGCAACCATAGCCATCTAGATCGGTATGAGATAAGTGATAAATTTTATACTTATTCATTATCTACACTTTTTTGCTTAAAGCAAGAAGCAAAAACTTCTATTTTTTTCATTTCATTTTTTCCTTATAAATTTTCTATTTCTATGGTTCCGAGAACTTCAAATTTTGCATTTGAGTCAATCTCTGCATGGCTTAGCACAACAACATCAAGATTGAATTTTTCAAATATATCATTAAGCGATTTTCTCAAAAGTGGATCAACTACAATTATTACAGGAGCAACACCTTTCTGCAAGACTTTAGAGGCTTCATCACTTACAACTTGAACTAGTGTATTTATCTGCCCTATATTTAGTATTAAATCTCTAACACCATCTCTATCAACTAGGGCATCTAATATTTTTTGTTCGGTTGTTGCATTAAAAGTTAGTAATTTTATTGTTTCATCTTCATCTTTGTATAGCTTTGTAATAATTCTTGAAAGTTTAGATCTTACTTGTTCAACTATTATATCAACATTTTTTGTGATTTCAGCAACATCACTTATAGTTTCTAAGATAGTAAGCATATCTTTAATTGGAATTCTTTCATGTAGCAGTGCTTTTAATACCTTTTGAATTAAGCCAGTATTTGCAACTTTTAAACAATCTTCAACAACTACAGGGAAACTCTCTTTTGTTTTTTCAACAAGTGATTGAACATCTTGTCTTGTTAGAAGCTCCTCTGAATATCTTTTGATAAGCTCACTAAGGTGAGTTGATATAACAGTTGCTGGGTCAACGATAGTATAACCTTTTATGATAGCATCTTCTTTGATACTACTTTCAATCCATAAAGCATCAAGACCAAATGCTGGCTCTTTTGTTGCAATTCCAACAATTTTGTCTATAACCAAACCACTATCCATTGCCAAAAATTTATCTGGGTATATCTCGCCACTTCCAATTTCAGCACCTTTTAATAAAAACTGATATTGGTTTGGCTGTAGGTGTAGATTATCCCTGATACGAACTTGCGGAATAAGATAACCATAGTCAGTTGCTATTTTTCTTCTCATACTTTTGATTCTATCTAATAAATCCCCGCCTTGCATGGGATCAGCTAATTTGATAAGTTGATATCCTAAATCCAACTCTAAAATCTCAAGCTTCAGTATATCATTAAGGGCTCTTTCTTCCTCTTCTTTCAATTCGGTTTGAGTTTTTTTAGGTATTTGTTGGTTTTGTTCAAACTCTTTTGTTTTTGCTTGTGTGTTTTCTTTTTGACTCAAAAAGGAATGGAGGGAAAATCCATCTTCCACAGTTTTTTTCATTAAATACCCAAGAGCTAAAAAGATAAAACCTACGAAACCAAGAGAGAGAGTTGGTAAGCCTGGAACTAATGCAAACATAACCAAAATAAAACCAACTATAAAAAGAGTTTTATAATCTCCAAAAAGTTGATTTATGGCTCCTGTCGCAAAATTTTCATCACCTTTGTTTGCTCTTGTGATAATGATACCTGTAGCAGTTGAGCTGATAAGGGCTGGGAGTTGTGAAACTAAACCATCTCCGATAGTTAAGATAGTATATGTTTTGGCACTTGTTGCAATATCTAAATCATATTGAAAAGCGCCAATTAAAAATCCTGCCAAATTAAA
>CAZRAK010000024.1:0-24797 GCA_964598135.1 uncultured Campylobacterales bacterium | reverse complement strand
CTTTAGTCGCGAGGAATTTTTTCGGAATTTACTTCCGTAAAAAGGGGACAGTAGAACGAATTTCTTGCCAAAGGCAAAGCTTTAGTCGCGAGGAATTTTTTCGGAATTTACTTCCGTAAAAAGGGGACAGTAGATGAAACTATACGACATGGATAAAAAATGTTATGTGGATATAAAAAAGATAGAAAATCCAACTCTAAAAGTTGAACAACTTTCAAATGCATTGTATTGTTTTAAAAATGATATTTTTGAAGTGATATATGATAAATCTCAACCAGCTTTAGTAAAGTATGTTGAATCTTTAGATAAAAGTATACTGTATCAAGATGGTTTTCAGTTTTTATATTTTACTTCTGGAACAACTGGCTTGCCAACAGGTGTGTTTAAAACAAAAGAAAATTCACTCAAACAATCAGCCGCGCTTATAAAAACTTTAGGTGGGAGAAAATTTAACAGAGTTGTGACTACTGTGCCTTTTGTGCATATTTATGGTGTGGATATTGGAGCAGTTGTGCCACTTGATTTAGATATAGATGTATGGACAAAAGAGAATTTTTTACCCCAAGAGTTGGCTAATGAAGCTGAAAAAGAGGGTACTTTAATTGTGACCACCCCTATATTTATCAAGGCATTAAATAGGATAAAAAAAGATACTTCGTTTAGTGGTTCATTCTTTTTAACTTCAACTGCACCACTTCCATTAGAGGATGCAAAAGAGTTTCATGAAAGGTATGATAGCTCAGTATCTCAACTTTTTGCTTCTACTGAAACAGGACTTATAGGAAATAAAATAGATAATGAAAATATACTTAGGGCGTACGATGGTGTGAGTATTGGTGAAAAGTATGGCATGCTTCGAGTCTCATCACCATTTGTGACAAAAATAATAATAAATAGTGGTGTCATAGAAGAAGTGAAGCAGCCATTTCAAACAGAAGATATCGTTGAGGTTCTAAGCGACAAAGAGTTTAAGTTGCTAGGTCGAAGTTCAAATTTGGCTAAAATTGCAGGCAAAAGAATATCTACTCAACAAATAGAGGCTCTTATAGAAGCGATGGATGACATAGATTGTGTTCTCATAAAAATAAGAAGAGATGACAAGGCTTTGAAAGATGAGATTTTAGATATTTATGTTGAGTCAAAATTTAGACTTGAGGCTAAAACTTTGAGAAAAATGTTAAAAGAAAATTTTGGTTCTATAAATATAGCTTTTAAGATTTTTAATAATGTTTCTATCACAAGAAGTTCAGTTGGTAAGAAAATAGGTTTTAAAGAGTTATAGGATATAATATTAGAAAATGAATGGAGAAAAACTTGGTAACAACAAATGATTTAAAAGAAAAAATTATATCTGGTCTAGGTCTTGAAGACATGGGTATTGATGAAATAGAGGATGATTCACCTCTTTTTGGAGAAGATGGTTTAGGGCTAGATAGTGTTGATGCTATAGAATTAACACTTATTATCGAAAAAGAGTTTGGAGTGAAGATAAAAGATATGGGTGAGTCTGAAAATATATTTTCAACACCAAATACTTTGGTAAAATTTATAAACTCAGATCTAGAATCAAATAAATAGTATATTGATGTCAGATTTTTCTATCCCACATTTGCCACCTATCAGATTTGTAAAATCACTTTTAAAAACAGATAAAACTAGAGCAACTGTAAAAATTGCTTTTGAAGAAATCCCAACTTTAGCGATGTTGGTAGAAGCTGCCGCACAAAGTTCATCTGGCATAGAAGATGACGAAGATGATAAAAGGATGGGATTTTTAGTATCTCTAAAAAATGTAAAACTTCTGCAAAAATTACAATCACTAGAATATAAAGCAAGTATAGAATTAATGAGTAAGTTAAATAATTTTAAATCTCTAGCATTCATAATAAAGCAAGAAGATAAAATAGTAGCTACTGGAGAATTTTCTATCATATTTCAGTAGCTACTATTTTCTTTTATTTTCGTATAAGCTGGGTATCTCCCATTAAGGCATTGTTATACGGATTAGAGAGCCAATTTGCGACATCTTTTCCTAGCGCTTTGGCAATTTTGCCCAAAACTGAGCAAGAGCTTCTATATGCTCCCCAATATCCACCACCTGAGAGCCTAGCTGCATCAAAAGAGTAATATTTTGTTTTACCTTTTACCAATTTGCCCGATATTACTACAAATTTATTGTGCCCAACAACTGCATTTCCTGCGCTTATAGCTTCTTCGATTTGGACTTTCAATTCTAGTTCATTTGGTTTTATATGATTTTTAAATTCTACATTAACCCCACTATTTGCCGAATATTTTACGATACTATCAGCTAGTGCTTTTGGAAGTGTGCACTCCTTTTTGATATTTCTAGCAACATTGGATTTTGGTGAAAATTCTATCATAGTTTTTATATATACGGTTTTACCTTTTATATTTAAGTTACCGCCATTTTTGTATATCTTCTTTTTTGTATGTTTAATCATAGTTTTAGAGGGTTCATTATAGCTCATGTTGTTCATGCCAATGTTTGAGAGTTCAAAGTTAATATTTCGCTCAAGTAAGCCAACCCATTTATTATAACTAGGATGTATAGTGTTGTTTTTTGGATTATATTTTAGATTTCTGCTATTTTTATATGTTATTTTATAGCCATATGTATTATATCTTATATTTACAGCTACAAAGTATTTGCTTCTAACTATAATGCTAGCTTCCATAAGATTATTTTTAACTCGGCTTGTTCTCCAACCCTTGCTATTGGCCCCCATCCTTATAGCTTTTGCTATTTTACTCATAGCTACACTTTTTTCAAAGTACTTTGAGTTGTCAAAATTTTGAACAACACTTATTTTAGCACATCCTGTGATAAAAAAAACAATAGTTGCTATTAATATACCAATCGTCAAAACTTTTTTCATAATTGCTCCTTTTAGAATTTACAATTATTATATATCACATAGAGTTAAAATTTTCTTATTTTTTGTTAGTCCATTCAAATATGGCACCTAGACTTTTTGTTGGTTTGTTTACTATGATATTGGCATTCCATATCATGCCACCAATTATACATGATGGAAGTATAACGGAAGCCTCATACCTGTTTTTTGCTATTTTTTTTAAATCCTTTTTTATGAAACCCATATTCATGTTCATTGCGAAAAGTTGCAAAGATAGAGTTTTGAGGTTTATATTTTTTGTTATAATTGTTAGCTTAATTGGTTTCATAAGTGGTATATTTTTTGGATTTATGTCTAGTTTTACAATGCTCCCATCTTTGAGTATTACTTCGCAACTTGATTTGTGTAGGTCGCAAAGTTTATTTTGTTTTGAAAAGTTTGTACTCCCAGCATACCATCTATAAATGTCGCTTGAGTCTATAAAAAAATAAGCCAAGATTGTAGACAATACAGCAATTTCCAAAACAAATAACCTAATAAATTTTTTTGCTTCCATGCGTTTATTCTAGCATTAGATGGTTAAATATGCATTAAATTTTAAGTAATAACCAATATAAAATTTTATCATCTATTTGACAGCTTATTTAAAGTTTTAGCTAGGTAAAATACTAAAAAATAAAGAAGGCTTTATAAATCAAATGGCAATAATTACAGTCGATGGCAAAGAGATAGATGTCAAAGAAAATGCATTACTCATTGATGAACTTTTAGCTAATGATATAAGTATACCACATTTTTGTTACCATCCAGCTCTTGGAAAAGATGGTAATTGTAGGATGTGTATGGTCGAGATAGAGGGGCAAAAAAGACCTCAAATAGCCTGTGATACTCCTGTAAAAGAGGGCATGATAATCAAAACCAAAGGTGAAAATATCGCCAGAGTTCATAGACAAATGCTTGAGCTTGAGCTTGTTAATCATCCAATTGATTGTCCTATCTGTGATCAAGCAGGTGAGTGTTCTTTGCAAAACTTCTATATGAAAACAGGTTTATATGAGAGTAGAGTAGATGTTGCTAAAAACAAAAAGAAAAAACATATAGACTTAGGTGCAAATGTTATGCTTGATCAAGAAAGATGTGTCCTTTGCACAAGATGTGTCAGATTTACATCAAATATCACAAAAACTCATGAATTAGGTGTTGTTGTTAGAAATGACCACTCTTTTATATCTACATTTCCTGGAGTTAAGCTCTCAAATCCATATGCCATGAATGTTATAGATTTGTGTCCTGTTGGAGCTTTGACGAGCAAGGATTTTAGATTTACGCAGCGAGTCTGGTTCTTAAAACCTGAAGAGGCGATATGTGATGGATGTTCCCGAGGTTGCTCGCTTTTAGTTGACCACAATAAAGAAAAATACAAAGATGATTTAATATATAGATACAGACCCAAGCATAATGACAAAATAAATGGTTATTTTATATGTGATTATGGGAGATTAAGTTATAAAAAAGAGAATGAAAATAGACTTAAATTTGCTTATATAAGGGGAATGGAGAGTGAGTTTGAGTATGCAACTTTAAAATTAGAACGATTACTTAAAAGATACAATTCTAAAGCCTTGCTTTTGATTTCTCCAACTCTTAGCCTTGAAGAGATGTATCAACTAAAAAAACTTTCACAAAAATTGGATTTAGATATAAATGGTTTTGACGAAACTTTTGACGAAATTTTTGGCGATGATATGCTAAGAAGAGATGACAAAACACCAAATCGAAGAGCGATAGAATTGCTTGACATAGAATCTTCTAAAGATGATTTACAAAAAAAACTTAAAAATAAAGATTTTGTACTGTTTGTAAACAGAGTTGATGTTGATTTGATAAAAGATTTAGGATTTAATGGCTCTATTGGAGTTTTAAGTTCTTGTGATTTTACGCAAAAAGATAAGCTTGATATCATCATTCCTGTAGCATCTCACACGCAAAGAGACGGAACTTTTATAAATTGTGACGATTTTATACAATACAGCAAATGTCAGATAAAAAAAGATATAGAATCCATAAAGATTCTTGATTTGATTGAGGGTATTTTAAATGATGGTATCTCTACATGTAGAGCAGTTTGGGATAGCGGATTGAGCCAAGAAGGTTTTTTGAAAAATATCAGTTTCGATAGTGTTAGATTTAACAGCATAAAAATCGAGTTGAAATGAATGCAATTTTAGTGGTGGTTGTTATTGTAAATATTATCCTAGCACTACTTTTTTCACTAGGAGCTGCTCCGATACTTGTATGGGTGGAGCGAAGAGTCGCGGGATTTATACAAGACAGATTGGGTCCAAATAGGTGCAATATAGGGGGCTTTAGACTTGGTGGACTTATCCAGTCATTTGCTGATATGCTTAAACTTGTTTTTAAAGAGGATTATCGAGCAGGCAATATAAAAGAGAGATTTATATTTAGAATAGCTCCAGTTATAGTTTTTGTTTCAGCATTTTTATCTTTTATGGTTATGCCTTTTGCAGATGATTTAGTGATTGGAAGTCAAACATTTTTGATGCAAGGATTGCCGATAGATTTTGGTGTTTTATGGTTTTTAGCATTTGCGGGTCTTAGCGTCTATGGTATTATGCTAGGAGGGTGGTCTAGTAGCAATAAATACAGTTTATTAGGCTCAGTCAGAGCTGGTGCCCAAGTGATTAGTTATGAGGCATCTATGACTTTGGCTTTGATATCTTTGCTTATTACTTATGGCTCTGTTCATTTAGTAGATATTGTAAATTATCAAAGTGGATTGATTTTTGGCTTTATTCCTGCTTGGGGTATCGTAATGCAACCATTGGCGGCTATTATCTTTATAACCACATCTTTTGCAGAGGCAAATAGAACACCTTTTGATATAGCAGAGGGTGAAAGTGAGATAGTAGGTGGTTATCATACTGAGTATAGTGCCATGAAATTTGGATTATTTTTTGTTGGTGAATATATTGCCATGAGTGCTTCAAGCGCTTTTATTATTACACTGTTTTTTGGTGGATACAATATTCCTTGGGTTGGCACACAGATGTTAAAAGAGCATTTTAATATAGTTATGATAGTGATTTTAGTTGTATTGCCAATTTTAAGTTATAAATTTAGAGGTTGGATACTAAAAAATAATGTATGGCCAAAAGCAGATGATAAAAGAAACAATGAGAGTAAATGGCTTATTAGAGTTTTAGTGATGATGAATGTTGTGATTATTTTACTGTTTGGTTACTTTTTGACTTTTGGCGTGGATGGAACTGTAACAAATATCGCAGTTGCTTTGATACAAGTGGCAACTTTTGCTATAAAACTTTTATTGATGAATTTTGTTTTTGTATGGGTTAGATGGACACTTCCAAGATTTAGATATGACCAACTTCAAGAGTTAGGGTGGAAAGTGCTATTACCATTATCTATCGCTAATATTTTTGTAACAGCTTTAGTTGTCGTGATAGGAGCTTGATATGGGTATAAAAATAGTTCCTAGATATGGTAAAAGCTTAAAAGATAGACTCTATCTTCCTGCTCTTTTTGGTGGCATGAAAACAACTATGTCACACTTTTTGAAAAATCTGAGCGATACTTCAAATATAAAAACAGAGTGTTATCCTGAAGTGCAACCAACAGATATCACCAATAGATACAGAGGTGTACATAGGTTAACTCACAGAGAAGATGATAGCATTAGGTGCGTCGCCTGTTTTATGTGTGCTACTGCCTGTCCTGCTGATTGTATATTTATTGAAGCTACACAAAGAGAAGATGGAGTAGATGAAAAAATGCCAAAGAAATTTAGTATAGATTTGTTAGAGTGTGTATTTTGTGGAGGATGTGTTGAGGCATGTCCTTGTGATGCTATAAGAATGGATACGGGTATATTTACTTTTGTTGCACAAAAAAGAGAAGATTTTGTTTTAAATAAAGAGCAACTTTTAGCAAACAAATCCCAAGGAGACAGTTAAATGAAATTTCTTGCCAAAGGCAAAGCAATAGTAGCGAGGAATTTTTGCGGAATTACTTCCGTAAAAAGGGGACAGTTAAATGGCTGATACAATCTTTTTAATTTTAGCTCTACTTGCACTTTTTGGAGCAGGTAGTATGATTACGCTGTCAAATACTGTTCATTCTGCTCTTGGTTTTATAATTACTGTTTTAGCATTGGCAGGTTTATATGCTTTGCTAAATGCTTCATTTTTATTTATGGTGCAAATTATAGTATATGCTGGAGCTATTATTGCACTTTTACTTTTTGTTATAATGTTTTTAAATATACAGCAAAGTCATGCTCCAAAAGAGCCTAGTAAATATATATTTATGTTGATATCTGCCATCGTAATTGCACCAGTAGATTATCTGTTATTTAAGGCTTTTTATACAATAACTGATATAGAAAATTTTAGTATTACAGCAAAAGATTTTGGAAGTGTAAAGATGCTTGGAAGTGAGCTTTTTAAGAATTGGTTGTTGCCGTTTGAGGCGATATCATTACTTCTGCTTGTAGCCTTGATAGGTGCAGTTGTTATGGCAAGAAAAAAAGAGAGGGCTTGATGATGGAAGTTTCATTTATGTCGTATATTTTATTAGCTATCACTCTTTTTAGCATGGGATTTATTGGAGTGGTTAGTAGGAAAAATATTTTTATCATTTATATGTCGTTAGAGCTCATGCTAAATGCTATAAATCTAATGTTAGTGACTCTTAGTAAACATTTTGGCAATATGGATGGACAAATTATGGCGATGATGGTTATAGCCATAGCTGCAGCTGAAGCAGCTATATTTTTATCGTTAATCGTCTCTTTGTATGGTTTAAAACACTCTATTAATATAGATGATTACAATTCTTTGAAACAAAAAGGAACACTATGAGTAGCTATTTTTTGGCATGGATTGTACTGATTCCTTTTATTAGTGCAACAATTCTTGGCATCTTATATTTATACTCTATAACTATCAAAAAAATTCCAGATAAAGTTTTCACATTTATTGCTGTATCAGCTCCTCTTAGTAGTTTTCTTTTGGGAGTTGGTTTTTTCTTGGGTCTAAAAAATGGGGTTAGCGAATATATATATGAACCATACACTTGGCTTGGAGTTAATGATTACATCATAAATATGGGTTTCTTGGGAGATAAATTATCTATTTTTATGGTACTTTTTGTTACCTTTATTGGCTCGCTTATTCATATCTACGCAACTGGATATATGAAAGGTGATGATGGATACGGAAAGTTTTTCGCATATTTCAATCTTTTTATGGCCTCTATGCTATTACTAGTTTTAGCAAATAGTCCAATTATTATGTTTATTGGCTGGGAAGGCGTGGGACTTTGTTCATATCTTTTGATAGGTTTTTACTTTAGCGAACCATTAAATGTTGTCGCAGGAAATAAAGCTTTTATAGCTAATAGAGTAGGAGATTTTGGATTTTTAGTTGGATTGGTATATCTTCTGTTTTATGTCGGAAAATTAGGTTTTGATTATGGGGCACTTGAGGAGTATGTTGGAATCGTACCAAATCATATACTTACTATTATCGGTATCGCATTGTTTATAGGAGCTATGGGGAAATCGGCACAAATTCCACTATATGTCTGGCTTCCTGACGCAATGGCGGGTCCTACTCCTGTTTCTGCTTTAATACACGCGGCAACTATGGTAACTGCTGGTGTATATATGGTGGCAAGATTTCATTTTATATATGATTTAATTCCAAATGTGGGAGTTTTTATAGCTTATGTAGGGGCATTTTCAGCTCTTTTTGCAGCCGTTATTGCTATGCGGCAAACAGATATCAAAAAGATACTCGCATACTCTACTATGTCACAATTAGGATATATGTTTATAGCCGTTGGGCTTGGAGCTTATTCGACTGGTCTTTTTCATGTCTTGACACATGCTTTCTTTAAGGCACTTCTATTTATGGGAGCTGGTGCGATTATTATAGCCTTACATCATGAGCAAAATATATTTAAAATGGGTGGACTCAGAAAAAGATTACCCCTTATCTATACAGTTATGTTAGTTGCAACATTAGCTATTAGTGGAATTCCTCCTTTTGCAGGATTTTTTAGTAAAGATGAGATTTTGCTAAAAGCTTATAATCATCATGAGTATTTGATATATGGTATAGGATTGTTTACAGCAGCACTTACGGCCTATTATATGTTTAGACTCTTCTTCGTTACATTTGAGGGAAAAAATTATATTGTAAAAAAACTAGAACCTATCTCTTGGAGTATGAAAGCTCCTTTGGTGGTGCTTGCTTTTGGGGCAACATTTAGCGGATTTTTAGGTTTACCTGAGATTTTTAGTAGTGTAAATTTGATTGATGAATGGCTTGGGAATTGGAGCGGAGCTACTGCACATGTAGGGTACTATAAAGAGATAATGTTTATGGGGACTAGTGTTTTTGCTGGAGCAATTGGTGTTTTTGTAGCATATATTAAATTTTATAGATATGATTTTAATACGCAAGTGAAATATAGTGGCATCATATATCATAAATTTTACATTGATGAAATTTATGATTTTCTAATAATCAAAAGAGTTCAACAATTAAGTACATTTATTTCGGTGGTAATAGACGATGGGATTATAGATAAAGCGGTTATGTCACTTTCAAGTGGTTTTATAAATTTAGGTAGAAGGGTTGGTAGAATGCAGAGTGCAAATACAAGAGCGTATGCTTTTTTTATGTTGATGGGACTTAGTTCTTTTAGCATTTATTTGATATTTAAATTAGGATAATGGGTATGGATATTGGACTTTTATCTTTCATTATTTTCTTGCCTCTGATTGTAGCTTTCATTTTAATGGTGCTTCCGTTTGGTATGAAAGTAACTAGAAATATCGCATTTTTAACTACAGTAGTTGTATTTTTACTCTCTTTAAGCATATTTTTTAGATTTAGATTGACTGATTATATGCAATTTCGTGAATTTCATCCTTGGATTTCAACTTATGGTATATATTATAGTCTTGGAGTTGATGGATTTTCTATGATTATATTGATGCTCATTACTACTTTAATTCCTTTAGGTTATCTATTTTTATGGAAAACAAAAAATTCAAAAGGATATTGGGCAAGTATGCTCATGATTCAAACAGGTGTTACAGGTGCTCTTTTGTCGCTTGATTTGATTCTGTTTTATTTTTTCTGGGAATCAATGCTTTTGCCTGTTTTTATGATTATTGGAATCTATGGTAGTGGAAATAGAATATTTTCAACTCTAAAAATTACCATTTATACCATAATGGGTTCACTATTTATGTTGGTTTCAATTTTGTATTTGGGAGTTCAATTTTATAATGAGTTTGGAGTCTGGAGCTTTCAACTTAGTGATTTAGTGCAAATCACAACAATGACAAGTACCCAACAAACACTACTATTTTTTGGTTTTATGGTAGCCTTTGCTATAAAAATTCCAATTTTTCCATTTCATACTTGGTTAATGCAAACCTATTCAAACTCTCCAACAGGTGGAGTTTTTATCCTCTCATCTATCATGGCAAAGCTAGGAATATATGGGATAGTTAGATTTGTTCTTCCTCTTTTTCCTCATCAGTATGTTGAGTTTGCGCCATATTTTGTAGGACTTGGGGTTTTTGGTTTAATCTACTTTGGAATTGCAGCATTAATGCAACAAAATATAAAAAGAATGTTTGCCTATTCATCAGCCTCTCACCTTGCTTTTATAACAGCAGGTATTTTTTCACTAAATGCATATGGTATGACAGGAGCTGCTTTTTTAATAGTAGCACATGCCATGGCAACTGGAGGACTGTTTTTGCTTGTAGGAACCATGGAGAATGATTTAGGTATCAGATCAATTTCTGGGCTTGGAGGAATAGCAAAAAAAGCACCAATGTTGACTGTTGCATTTGCTCTTATGCTCCTTAGTATAGTTGGGCTTCCTGGTACAAATGGTTTTGTTTCAGAGCTTTTGATTGTGTTAGGGTTATTTCAATATAATCATTATGTAGGAATAATTTCAGCAGCAACCGTTTTAGTAGCAGCAAGTTTTATGTTTTGGATGTTTCAAAGAGTGATTTTGGTTAAAACGGATAATGATGTAAGCAAAATGAAAGATTTGGATATTAAAGAAATAGTGGGTATATTTAGTCTAGCAGCTGTTATTATAGCTATGGGATTATATCCGCACTGGTTTTTATATAAGATTGAGCCGACCATCCATCACTATTTGGTCGATATCCTAAAAGTTGGGGTGGGTTCATGAAATATGATGATATAGTATATTTATTACCAATTTTGTCAATTGGTGTTGGAGCAGTTGTTCTTATGCTTCTAAGCCCATTTAAGAGTTTTAGCATCAATAAACTATCTTGGGTGACTCTGTTTTTTCTTGTTTTTGCATTTTTTAGTAATGCCCTAAATTTTGGCAAAGTATTTTCTGTCTTACCTTTTAAAGAGATTTTTTCCTCTATGATTATCGCGGATACTTTTTCTGGTTATTTTAACTCTATCATTATTGCAGGTGGAATAGTTACAGTGCTTGTCGGTACTCACTATTTTGAAAAAATAAATATGCTAAGAGGAGAGGTGTTTTCTCTGCTTCTTTTTTCAGTTTTTGGTATGATGATTTTGATTCAAACAACGGAACTTTTAACTGCATTTATAGGCTTAGAGATAGCATCAATTTCTCTGTATTCACTTATAGGATTTCAAAAAAATAATATTAGACGAGTAGAGGGAAGTTTTAGATATTTGATATTGGGTTCAATTGCAGGGATAATGCTTTTGTTAGGAACTACTCTTATGTATGCAGGAACAAAGAGTACAAATATGCTAGAAATTGCTAAATATATAACTTCACACGCTGGTTCAAATATGATTTTGGTGATGACTGGCGGAACTTTAATTCTGATAACTTTTTTATTTAAAATTGCAGCTTTTCCTTTTCAGAATTGGTCTATGGATGCCTATGATGGTGCTCCACTTCCTATAACTGCATTTATGGCTTCAACATTTAAAGTGGCAATTTTTGGTTTTATATTAAGATTTGTTTTAGTAGATTTTCATGAACTCAAAAATATATGGAATGATATACTATTTTATATCGCAATTTTGACCATGCTTTATGGCAGTTTTCTGGCAGTTTTTCAAACAGGTTTAAAAAGAATGTTAGCAGCTTCAAGTATCGTACATACAGGATATCTTCTTATAGCATTTGTCTCAATAGGAAGTATCGGCGAGAGTGCCGCTACTTCCATAATATTCTATCTAATTGCATATTTTTTATCTTCGATGGGAGCATTTGGAATGCTTTCATATATAGCATCAGATGACCATGTAAGAGTTACATATGAAGACTTTAGAGGTTTTGCTCATATACGACCTTATATGGCAGCTATGATGAGTATATTTATGCTCTCTTTAGCTGGAATTCCTTCCACCATAGGTTTTATCGGAAAGTTTTATATCTTTGTAGGAGCCATTGAATCTGGTTATACTGTTTTGGCATTAGTTGGAATATTAGCAACATTTATATCTGTTTATTACTATTTTAAACTTATAGCATTGATGTACTTTTATCCAAGTTCAGAGATGACAAATATCCCTTCACTAAAAGGAATGCCACCACTTATCATAGGGATAATGGCGCTACTTGTTATTTGGGGAGGAATTGGAAATACCCTTATATCGTATTTTCCTGGCATTGACTTTTTAATTGATACTGCTAAGTTCGCTTATCAATCTTTATTTATGTGATATGGTAGATTTCTATTATATCACATCAGTTAGTAATAAACATATAAAAAGGTTTTTGATCTAATTGCATATCTATCCATATACCATTACCATCACCTATTGCACTGTATATTTGCTTGATTGAATTGTAGGTTCTGGGCAGTTCAAAAAGAACTTTTATATGTTTTTTCGATAGATAGGTTTTTGTACTTCCTGTGATAGCATTACAAAATTCACCAACCCCATCCATAATTGCTTCACTATCTTTTGGGCTTATCTTTTCCCCAAGCATCTCTTCAAGGGCTTTTATCGCAGTCTCTTTTGGAAAAACTAAGACAAATGAACCTGCTAAATCACCTTTAAATTTCATCAAAGCACAAACCATATCGCTTATTAAGTTATTATTGAAGCCAGTAATTGTGTGTGAAATTTTCTGGGCTTTTAGACCCGTATAAGTTACAAGTGTTTCAACAGCGGTATCCATAAAGATTGGCAAGTTTGAGATAAGTTGTCTTGAAAGAAGTAGAGTGGGTTTCTTGCTTGATTCTTTTTTTGAATCTCTATTTAAAAAACTTTGTGTGACACTAAATTCATATTTTTCACTTTGCAAAAGTCTTTCAAACTCCTCTTTACTGCTAGATTTTACTACCGCATAGCCTAGCTCAGATAAATCATATGCTAGTTTTTCAACATTTTCTCTGTTTTCATCAAATATCAATATAGATAAACCTTTTTTAAAAGATTTTGGGTCCAAAAAAAGTTTTATTGTATTTATATTGCGAAATAACACTATCTCTGTTTTTTGAGTAATTGCTTTTAATATCTTATAAGTTTGTGCATCATAATCATATATACCGATTGTTGTTTCTAAGGTTTTTGTATTTTCATTTAAATATTTTATAAATAGCGCTAACTCTTTTGGGTCAGTATATAGAAGATTTTTAAAGGATATAAATACCCCTTTTGCCCTATCTTTACCGATAGAAGATATCTGTTTTTTTATTGAGTTGTATATCTCCTGATTTTTATTTGCACTAAATTTTCCATTATATTGTAGTGTGATAATTCCGCTTTTTACATCAAACATTAAGTACCTTATATATTTAAAATATCAGTTGGCTTAGCCAAAGGCTCCCCTATATAGTATCCTTGTGCAAAATCAATCCCCATTTTTGTTATTGTATCTAAAACTTCTTTAGAATGAACATATTCAGCTATAGTTTTGATATCAAGCTTGTTTGCAAAGCTTATAATTGTTTGTGTTAGAATCTTCATGTCGTCATTTTTATCTATATTTTTTATTAAGCTTCCATCTATCTTTATATAATCTGGCTGTAGTTTTAAGATTCTCTCAAAGTTAGAATAGCCACTTCCAAAATCATCTATAGCAATTTTTGCACCAAATGATTTTACAGCTTCAACAAATTTCAAAATCATATCATAATTATATATACCCTCACTCTCAAGTATTTCAAAAACCACCCAAGAACCTATGTCATACTCATTTAGTATGTCAAATATAAATTTATTTGTTGTTTTATTAGAGATATCCAAAAAGGAGAGGTTTACAGAAAATTCATTTGAAGTGAGTTTAAATGTTTCAAATGCTTTTTTTATAATATTTCTTGAAAGTGATGAGTAGAGCTTTGAGTGTTTGGCGATATCTAAAAACTCATAGGGTGAAAGCACGCCACCACCATCTTTTTTTATTCGCATGAGAACTTCGTATTTATTTATCTTTTTTGTTTTAGTGTCCATAATGGGTTGAAAATATGGTACCATTGAGTCATTTTCAAGAGATTTTTTTAAAATTGCTACCATTTTAGTATTGTCTATATACTCTTGTTTTTTTGTGCTACTAGAGTCATGTATGGTGTAGAATTTCTGTTTCTTCTTTGCATCTTTATATGCAATTGAAGCTAGTTTTAATAAATCTTTTCTACCTTGTGCAATACCAAGAGTAAAAGCTATGTTTATATCTATATCATCGCATTTTATCCCCTCTTTTGAAATTTTATAGATAAGATTTTTTAGATAATCTTCTAGCTCCTTTTTATTATATTCAAAAGGTATAAGTATCGCATAAACATCAGCTTCAAATTTATAAAGTTTTGCATTTTGGTTGGGGAGATTATTTTTTAACCAAGCAGAAAATACTTTTAGAACTTCATCTCCAAACTCATTTCCATATATTGTGTTTATTGCTTGAAAAGAGTCAATGTTTAATATAATCAAGGTTAATTCACTCTTTAGCGAAAATTTTAATTTATCTTTTATAAGTTGTATTCTATTTGGTAGTTTTGTTTGCAAATCCATGTAGAAATTATCTCTAATTACTCTTTTACTAATCATAAGTTCTGTTAAATCATGTGCGATAAGTAGATACTCTTGGGGTAGATTTCTGTTGTCAAAAATAGGAACGATGGAGCATTTTATAAATGCTTGATTAAGACTTTTACTCCTTAGAGATAAAGTTCCATCCCAAGTTTGAAGATTTTTAAGAGTTTCATAAATCTCATCCAAAACATTATCTGTATCATCAAAAATATTATTTAACTCTTTAGTGAAACACTCCTCTTTTGTACAAAAAGAGAGTTGGCAAAATGATCTATTTACATATTTTATTTTAAAATTTAATCCTAATTTTGCTATAGAAGCACTATTTTCAAATGCATTGATGTAGGGTTGTATCGTATCTCTTTGTTTTTCTTGGGGTGGTTTAATTTTTGAAAGTCTTAAAATATTTAAAAAAAGTATAAAAATAATTAAAAACAAAATGATATAAGACAGAAGCAATAAATTATAAAATATAGTAAAAAGTAAAGATATGGATAAAAGTATCATTAAAATATTGAGATATATCTTTATATTTCTATTCATTTTTAGTTATGCCCTTTAATTTCATGCCAACTATCCTAGTTAGTATGAAACTTTATCAAAAATGTGTTAAAGAACTCTTAAATCTTTACAGATATAGGTTTGAAGCAAGTTTTAAACAAAATTTTTATATAATCATCGTTCGTTTAATATTTCTCACACACCAATCCTAAAAGGTTGCAGTTAAAACTGTTGATGGGTGTGGAGGCTAAACCAAAAAATTAACATAAGGAGAGCTTCATGGTAGCCATGAAAGACTTGTTAGAATGTGGTGTACACTTTGGACACCAAACTAGAAGATGGAATCCAAAAATGAAAAAATACATTTTTGGTGAGAGAAAAAATATCTATATTATTGATTTACAAAAAACACTTCGTTTTTTTAGATATACTTACAATGTAGTAAGAGATGCCGCTGCTGAGGGACAAACAATGTTGTTTGTTGGAACTAAAAAGCAAGCTAGCGGTGCGGTCAAAGAGTATGCCGAAAAATGTGGTATGCCATATGTAAATCACAGATGGTTAGGCGGAATGCTAACAAACTATCAAACTATCAAACAGTCAATCAGAAAACTAGACATCATCGAAAAAATGGAAGAAGATGGACAAATTGAATTGTTGACAAAAAAAGAAGCTTTGATGCTAAAAAGAAAAAAAGTAAAGCTTTTAGATTATCTAGGTGGCATCAGAGAGATGAAAAAGACACCAGACATGATTTTTGTGATTGATACTGTAAAAGAAAAAATTGCAGTTCAAGAAGCAAGAAGATTAGGCATCAAAGTTGTAGCTCCACTAGATACAAACTGTGATCCTGACCTTGTTGATCTTCCTATTCCTGGAAATGATGATGCTATTCGTTCTGTTAGACTTTTTTGCAAAGAGATGGCAGAAGCTATGAATGAAGGAAGAGAGATAAGAGAGCAAGATGCTGCGGCCAATAAAGCCCAAGATGAGGTAGTAGCAAGTGAAGAAGAAAAAACTGAAATAGTAGAAGAAGTGGTAAAAGAAGAGACAGTTGTGACTGAAGAAGTTGCAGTGGTAAAAGAAGAGACAGAGGAAAAATAATGGCAGCTATTAGTGCACAATTGGTAAAACAGTTAAGAGAGATGACTGGTGCTGGTATGATGGATTGCAAAAAGGCATTGATGCAAACTGAAGGTGATATCGATAAAGCAGTTGATGCTTTGAGAGAAAAAGGCTTAGGTAAAGCTGCCAAAAAATCAAGCAGATTAGCAAGTGAAGGCTTAGTGAGCGTAGAAATTAATTCAAACTTTAAAGAAGCAACTATAACAGAGATAAATTCTGAAACAGATTTTGTTGCTCAAAATGAAAATTTTATAAATCTTACAAAAGATACCACTTCTCATGTTATGACAAGCGGTGTAAGTAGCGTAGAAGAGTTGATGGAAACTCAAATTGATGGTACAAAGTTTGAAGAATTTTTCAATACAAAAATCGCAAAAATTGGTGAAAATCTTGTAGTTAGAAGATTTGCAACACTAAAAGTTGGTGAAAATGGCGTGGTTAATGGATATGCACACTCAAATGGAAGAGTGGGTGTTGTTATAGCTGCAAAATGTGAAAATGAAGAGGTAGCAAGTAAAAGTACAGAGTTTATTAGACAGCTTTGTATGCATGCAGCTGCGATGAAACCTACATTTCTAAGCTATACTCAACTTGACCCTGACTTCATAGAAAAAGAGACAATTGCGCTTAAAGCTGATATCGAAAAGCATAATGAAGAGTTAATTAGAATGAAAAAACCCTTAAAAAAGGTTCCAATGTATGGAAGTCAACTCCAGTTAACTGATGAAGTAATGCAAAAAGCAAAAAAAGATATAGAAGCACAGCTTAAGGCACAAAATAAACCTGAGAAAATCTGGGATAGAATAGTTCCTGGTCAAATAGCAAGATTTATAGCTGACAACACTCAACTAGATCAGCAATTTACACTTCTTAGTCAGTTTTATGTCATGGATGATAAAAAAACAATCGAACAAGTTATAGAAGAAAAATCTAAAGAGTTTGGTGGTAAGATTGAGCTTGTAGAGTATGTAAGATTTGAACTAGGCGAAGGTTTAGAGAAAAAAGGTTGTGATTTTGCTAGTGAAGTTGCAGATCAATTAAAATAAAACTAAAAAGCGGAGCTTTTAGCTCCGCACTCTCTTTTCTAAAGGATATGAATGAGCCTTCTAGAAATTAAAAATGTTTCCCACTCTTTTGACTATCCTTTGTTTAAAAATGTAGATTTTACACTTTGTGAAGAAGAGACTATGTCGATTACTGGTGTAAGTGGAAGTGGAAAATCTACACTTATGCATATATGCTCAACTCTATTAGAGCCAAATAGTGGACATGTAACTATTTTTAATAAAGATATATATAAATTGCCAAATAAAAAACTTATAAATATACGAAGAGAAGAGATAGGAATTATCTTTCAGACACACTATCTTTTTCGTGGATTTAGTGCTAATGAAAATATAGAACTCTCCACTTTAATGACTAAAAATGAAATAGATGATGAATTGCTAGATAAATTGAAGATAAAAAAAGTTATAAATCAAAAAGTTGGAGAACTATCAGGTGGTCAACAACAAAGAGTTTCCATAGCAAGAGTTTTAGCAAAAAAACCAAAGATTATATTTGCAGATGAGCCTACTGGAAATCTTGACCCTACAACTGCAAATGAAGTTATGAAGATACTTTTTGAATATATAAGCAAAATTAAAGGTGCTTTATTATTGGTTACTCATGATGATAAATTAGCAAGTAAATGTTTATATAAAAAAAGATTAAGCATTAATGGATTAATCGGCTAGTTAATGCAATCGTTAGTAGAATTTTTAGGACAAAATCATGTGATTTTATTCATGCTTTTGTTTGCAAGAGTTTCTGGTTTATTTGCTTTTTTCCCGTTCTTTTCTCATATGGCAATTCCTGTGAGCGTAAGAACTTCATTGACTATTTTTATGGTAATTTTTTTGTATCCGTTAGCAACTTTGCCAAATATAGAGCTAAATATCGTGTCAGTTACACTGGCAATTATGAGTGAGCTTTTGATGGGTTTAATTGCAGGAGTTATCTTAAATCTAATATTTGCAATGTTGCAGATGGCAGGAATGCAAATATCATTTGTCATGGGTTTTTCAATGGCTAGTGTTTTGGATCCACAATCAAACACCCAAAGTCCAATAATATCGCAAATTTTAGCTTTCTTTGGATTGCTTGTTCTTTTGAGTTTCAATGTGCATCACTTGATGTTGATATTTTTAGCTAAATCTCTGCATTTTCTTCCCCTTGGAGAGTTTTACCCTGGAGGGAATCTTTGGGCATATCTTGTAAAAGAAGTAAGCAGTATGTTTATTTATGGTTTTATACTCTCCTTTCCAATAGTCGGATTATCACTTTTAGCAGATTTGGTTTTTGGAATGCTTATGAAAACTATGCCACAATTTAATCTTTTAGTTGTTGGTTTTCCTATTAAGATAATGGTTGGTTTTGTTGTTATAATTGTGGTTCTTGCACCTATTATGTTGGTTTTTAAAAGAGAGTTTTTAGAGGCATTAAATCATCTTTTTTTGCTATTTTAATGCAATCATAATTTATATTATAATACAATAATAAATCGTAGAAAATTCAAGGAGTTACTATGCGTCTTCTTTTGATAAATACAAATCCAGCAGTTTCAAGACTTGTCAATCTTAGTGTTGAAAAATTAGGTTATGAGATAGATGAGTTTAAAAATGATGATTTTGATTTAAATGCTACATATGATGTAACTATCATTGATAGTGATTCTGCCGATAAAAATTCTATTACTCTTTTAAAAGAGGGCGGAGATTTAGGGCAGATTATATATATTGGTCCAAGAGGAAGCGAAAAACCTGATTTTGCAGATTTGTTATTGCAAAAACCTTTTTTGCCAACTGATTTTGTAGATATAATTAAAAAACTTGATACTTCAAAAGCTCCAGAAGAGACACCAGATATTCAAAAAGAAAATGTGTTGGATGACGATATAGAAGGTGATGTAGCTTTAGATTTAGATGAACTAGACAGCTTGGATATTCCAATGCCAGATGATATTCAAGAAGAAAATATAGATGCCGATGAAGAGGCAAAACCGATAGAATTTGAAAAAGAAGATGAAGAGTCTGAATTAATAGAGCATCAAAATGATGAGCTAAGAGATGAAGACGAAGATACTTCAGATGAAGACAATATAGAAGACGATGGCAAAGAAGAGGAAAATTCGAAAGATTTAAGTGTTTCTATATTGGATAAAGAAGATATAAATGAAGTTAAACAACTGTTAGAAGATGATAAGATTGAAGATGATAAGATTGAAGATGAAATTGATGAAAATATCCAAGAAGAAAATACATCAGTTTTAAGTGAAGAAAAAAATGATAGCAAAGAAAAGGATATTGCTGAAAATGAAGTATCTATTGAGACAGAAGATGAGGATAAATCTAAATTATCAGAAAATTTAGATTTTGAGGAAGAAAAAGTGCAAGATAATGAAGAGCTGGAAAAATTAGATTTTATAGAAGAGTATGAAGAGGAAGTTAGTGATTTAAAGTTGTCTGTTGATGAAGAAAATGATATTGAAGAAAATATTGATGATTTAGAACTACCTAATGTTGAAGAGTCAAAAGATAATGAACCTGAAGCTTTGAGTGAAGATTTCGAAGAGTCAAAAGATATCGCAGAAGAGAGACGAAAGAGTTCCATCGAAGATTTAAATGAGGCTGATTTTTCAGATATTTTTAATGATGAAAATGAAACTGCCAAGGGGCTAAAAGAAGATGAAAATATAGAAAAAAGTGTTGAAAAAATAAAAGATGAATTAGAGAAGTCAATAACACAAGATGTAAAGAAGATTTTAGATAAAGATGAGATAAAAGATGCTTTAAAAAGTTTGAAAATAAATATTTCCATTAGTTTTGATGAAGTATAATCATGAGGGGTAGTATTTTGGTCATCTCAGGACCTAGTGGTTCTGGCAAAAGTACACTTATGCATGAAATGATAAAAAGAGTTGAAGATACTTATTTTTCAATTTCGACCACAACAAGAAAGAAAAGGGATGGTGAAATTGAAGGAAAGGACTATCTTTTTATAAGCAAAGATGAGTTCAAAAAAGGGATGGAAGAGGGTAATTTTCTGGAGTGGGCAAGAGTTCATGATAACTATTATGGTACATCTCTAAAGCCAATCCTAAAAGAATTAAATGCCAAAAAGATGGTGGTGTTTGATATAGATGTGCAAGGACACAAGATAGCTAAAGAAAAATTTGGAAATATAATAACTTCAGTTTTTTTGACAACACCAAACCAACAAGTCCTAAAAAATAGATTGATTCAAAGAGGAACCGACACACCTCAATCCATAGAAAAAAGATTAAATAACGCAATTTCAGAGATGACAAGAATCAAAGAGTATGATTATGTGCTTATAAATGATTATTTTGAAAAGACTTTAGAAGATTTGATTTCTATCGCACATGCTTCAAAAAATCGAGTAACAGCTTTAAATACAGAAGAATTTATAAGTTCTTGGGCAAATGTTTAAATAAAAATGGTATAATGCCAATCTTAAAATAAAGTCAAATACATAAGGAGAAATCATGGGTGTGCCAAGTATGCCAGAGTTATTGATAATACTAGCTATAGTAGTTTTATTGTTTGGAGCCAAGAAGATACCAGATCTTGCAAAAGGTTTAGGTACGGGAATTAAGGATTTCAAGAAAGCTATAAAAGAGGATGAAAAAAAAGAGAGTATAGAAGCAGATGAAAAAACTGTAGACACAAAACCTGTTGAAGATAGCACAAAAGCTTAAAAATTTGAAAAAAAAGATAATTTACAATATAAAAAAAGAGCTAGAAAGAGAGTTTGTTTTAGAAAAACCAAAAGATCTCTCTTTCGGGCATTATGCGACTCCCGTTGCATTTTCTCTTGCAAAAGAGTTAAGAAAATCCCCGATAATAATCGCTGAAGAGTTAGCCAAGAAATTTAAAAAAAATGATATATTTGAAGATGTAAATGCCTTAAAAGGTTATCTAAACTTTAAATTGAGTGATGATTTTTTGGACTCTTATACCACTTGGGCGATAACAAATCAAAAAGAGTATGCAAAAGCAAAAAATAACGAATCAATCCTGCTAGAATTTGTAAGTGCAAACCCCACAGGACCACTTCATATAGGACATGCAAGAGGTGCGGTCATAGGTGATACTTTGTGCAGGCTCGGACGACATTTGGGGCATAAGATAGATAGCGAATACTATGTCAATGATGCTGGAAATCAGATGTATCTTTTGGGATTGTCCCTGTTTTTAGCTGGTCAAGAAAATATCTTGAAACTAGAAGTAAAGTGGCCAAAAGAGTACTATAGGGGTGAATATATAGTTGATTTGGCCAAGAGAGCTAATAAAGATTTTGATAAAAATATCTTTAAAGATAAAAAAAATATAGAGATTCTCTCAGATTGGGGCAAGGACATGATGCTTGAACTGATACGAGATAATCTCAAAGATATTGGCATAGAATTTGATAATTTTGTAAGCGAAAAATCTCTATATGGTAAATGGGATGAGAGTTTTACTAAACTAGAAAAAAATGGCAAAACATACAAAAAAGATGAAAAAGTTTGGATAAAATCAAGTGATTTTGGTGATGAAAAAGATAGAGTTGTAGTGCGAGATGATGGAAGAGCCACTTATCTAGCAGGTGATATCATCTATCATGACAATAAATACCAAAGAGGATATGACCGATATATAAATATCTGGGGCGCAGACCATCATGGCTATATAGCAAGGGTAAAAGCTGCGATCAATTTCTTGGGATATGACGAAAAAAAGCTAGAAGTTATACTTGCTCAAATGGTTTCGCTTTTAAAAGGGGGTGAACCTTTCAAGATGAGTAAAAGAAGTGGAAATTTTATCTTGATGAGCGATGTTGTAGAAGAGATAGGCAAAGATGCTTTGAGGTTTATATTTTTGAGTAAAAAAGCCGATACTCACTTAGAGTTTGATGTAGACATGCTTAAAAAACAAGATAGCACAAATCCTATATTTTATATAAATTACGCACATGCAAGAATCAATCAAATTTTTGAAAAAAGTGGTAAAAAATTAGAAGATATAGTAGATGTAAAGCTTCAAAACCTAAGTGAGAGTGCAAAAAATCTCCTCTTTAATGCTCTGCTTTTGCCCGAAGTGATAGAAGATACATTTGCTAGTAGACAAGTGCAAAGAATTAGCGATTATCTAGTCTTGTTAGCATCAAATCTACATAAATTTTATAATGAAAACAGAGTAGTTGGAAGTGATAACGAAGAAGTTTTTCTTAAGATTTTTGCTATGGTAGCCCTTAGTATAAAAACAGGATTAAAACTAATGGGGATAGAAGCTAAAGATAAGATGTAACTCTTATCTTTACTGGCTTATTTCAGGCGATTTATACTCGCTCAAAAACTCTTCTATATTGTACCTAGCTCGATAATCAGGGCTCATGAGATGTACTAAAATATCTCCCATATCCAAGATAACCCATTCATCAGACTCATCTATATTTAAGAAATTTTCACCTTTGCCTTTTAGTTCACTCTTTAAATGATCCAATAGTGCAAGTCCATGTCGCTCACCTAAAGTAGTGGCGATAATAACACTATCTACAAAATAGTCTTTACTGCTCATGTCAAATGCTTGAATATTTTCAGCTTTTTTTTCATCCAATATCTTTACAATATTTTCAACTCTTTTCTCCATTGTATTCCTTATGTAAAATTCTTTAACTTCGTTTTTTATGCGATTAGGTATAAATGTTAGATTTAAATCTTCGCGAAGTTCTGAAGAGCTGATGTTAGCATTTATTTTGATTTTTTTCAACTCTTTGGGTGACATTATACCATCTCTTGAGGCGATTGTGAACTCAACTTTTGATTTTAGCTTTTCATACTCTTTCCAAAGGTGGAGTTTGGCAAGATTATCCGCACCGATTATGAGGTAGAGTTTGCCTATATCGTAGTTTTTTTCCAAAAACTCAACTGTCTCTATAGTAGGAACCACTCTTTTTTGCTCCACTTCGAAATCCAAAACTTCTACTTGCTCACTATCTTTAAAGAGCTCCTTTAGCCACTTTAATCTTAAAAATGGAGGTGCATTAAACTCTGATTTAAAAGGACTTAAAAAGGATGGAGCAATAAAAATCTTCTCTATATACAGAGTTTTCAAAGCCTCATTTACTATCATCTCATGCCCTGTATGAGGAGGGTCAAAAGAGCCACCAAAGAGTGCTACATCCATCTAAAAATCCAATGGGGATTGAATATTTTGTTTGTTCAACTCTTTTATAACATGAGTATAAATCATCGTAGTCTCAACAGATTTATGACCGAGTAACTCCTGAATAGTGCGTATATCTACACCATTTTGCAAAAGATGAGTAGCATAAGAGTGGCGAAAAGTGTGAGAGGTTACTTTTTTGTTGATTTTTGACTTTATCGCCGCAGCCGTTATATTCCTGCTTAGTGTTTTTGGTAAGATGTGATGTCGTCTCGTCTCTTGGGTTCTTGGGTCTTTTGAGAGATTTCTCATGGGAAACAGGTATTGCCACTTTGTCTCTTTTTTTGCATTTGGAAATTTTTTCTCTAGTGCAAAAGGTAGATAAACCGCTCCATATCCATCTCTTAAATCCCTCTCGTGAACTTCGCTAATAGTTTCGACTTGTGCTAAAAGTTGCTGTTTGAGTTTTTGAGGCAGAGGTACAGTTCTATCTTTCAAACTTTTACTATCCCACACATAAACCTTATCAAATCCAAAATCTATATCTTTTATGCGAAGATTCAGAGCTTCACTCATCCTAAGACCGCACCCATACATAAGGCTAGTTATGAGTTTATAAGTTCCGTCCATATTGTTTAAGATTATTTTTACCTCTTCTTTTGTCAACACAACAGGTATATGCTTCCTCTCTTGTGCTCTCAAAGCTTGGATGTTCCACTCGCTCATATCTATACCCAAAACTTCACGATACAAAAAAAGCAATGCACTAAAAGCCTGATTTTGGGTAGTAGGAGCTACTCTTTTTTTTGTAGCCAAATATGTCAAAAACTCTTCAATCTCTTTCTTACCCATATCAATAGGATGTTTTTTATCATGAAAAACGATATACTGCTTTATCCAAAACAGATAAGTTCTCTCCGTAGATAAACTATAATGCTTAAAACGAATCTTGTCCCTAACCACATCAAGTAATTTTTTCTTTTTCATCAAACTATCACCAAAATCCT
>CAZRAK010000023.1:0-26595 GCA_964598135.1 uncultured Campylobacterales bacterium | reverse complement strand
ATGGTTTAAAAGTGGTTAAGTCAATTTTTGCTTGATTGTTCAGAGGGTTCAATTAATAAAAATAGTGAGGGGGGGTGACATATGACTATGCTTACACGAATAGGAAACTCTCAAGGAGTAAGAATCCCAAAGCCTATCATAAAACAAGCTAATCTTGAAAATAGTGAAATAGAATTTGAAGTTACAAAAGATGGATTACTTTTGAAACCTGTGAAAACATCTGTTCGTCAAAATTGGAAAAAAAATATACAACGCAAAACTAAAAATATAAAAGATGATGGAATTATAGAAGATTTTTTAAATGAAGATATTGAAAAATGGGAGTGGTAGTTGAAAGTTTTAAGATATGAGATATATTTAGTTAAACTAAACCCTACTGTTGGCTCAGAAATTCAAAAAACACGACCTTGTATTGTTATATCTCCAAATGAGATGAATATTTTAAAAACGGTTGTAATAGCTCCTCTTACAGATAAAGGTTTTGATTTTATTTTTAGACCAGAAATAACTTTTCAAGAAAAACAAGGATTGGTTTTACTTGATCAGATAAGAACAGTTGACAAATCAAGATTGACTAAAAAAATAGGAGAAATTGAAGAAAAAAAGCTAAAGAAATATCAAAGTTATTAGTTGAAATGTTTCAATTCTAAGATATCTCAAATCTAAAAGAGGTCAGAATCAATGGTGTTAAGTTAAGAAAAATATTCAACTTTTTTGAACTAATGCTTTAGACTCGGTTAGTGCTTGACGAGTCTAAAACCTCACTTTCAAAAAACAAAAATCCTTAACTTAACGCCATTGAGGGTCAGGGTCGAACTTTAAAATATAAATTCTATTTTGTATTGTCAAATTGAAATGAAGTTTTGTTATAATTATCCACTAAATCAGTAAAACAGATTGATAGCTCTTTTATGATTTGTGGGTTTGGTTCTATATAGATTTTATTACTTTTTTTGGTCATTTTTATGATATTTGCATCTTTTAACTCTTTTAAATGGCGTGAAATTGTGGGAAGTGAAAACTCAAAATTTTCAGCTATAGTAGTGACGCAAGTTGCTTGAGCTACAATATCATCTTTTGGTTTGTTCTTATCAATAGAGCAGGCATAACCACCAGTAAATATATTTTTAAATATCTTGAATCTAGTTTCATTGCCTAGTGCTTTAAATATTTTTATCTTTTGTTTCATGTCCAACATCGTACCATACCTATATAAATAATAACAACAGTATATCATAAAAATACAATTTAGCGAATTAGCTAAATTGTATTGACATTATTTTTTAATTATTGTAGAATTCTATTATCAATTTAGCATAATTGCTAAATATATAAGGAAATATATGAGAAAATTAATATTAAGCATAGTAATAGTTTCAGTTTCATTTGCGTTAGAGATTCCCAAAAATCATATCGTATCAACACAATGGCTGCATAGTAACCAAACCCAAAAAAATCTTGTGATAATTGATACTAGAAAACCAGAAATATATAAAAAAGGGCATATAAAAAATGCTGTAAATTTACCTAAAAAATCATGGTTTAAAGGAAAAATTGGCGATGTGCCAAAACTCTACAATACGCCCGCTCAATTTGAAGAAATGTTTTCAAAGGCTGGAGTTAAAAATGGTAGCATAGTTGTTTTTTACAGTGCAGGAGCAAAAAACAAGGATTTTGCAGATGCTGCAAGTGGAGTTTGGACAGCTTGGCTTTATGGATTTAGAAATAGTGTTATATTAAATGGTGGCTTTCAAAAGTGGAAAGAGGAAAAAAGAGCCACCACAAAAACTGTCACAAAAATTAAAAATTCTGAATTTCAAGTTGAAAATTATGATAAAAGTGCGGTAGCATCACTAAGCGATATCCAAGAAGCGATATATAGTGATGATTTACAAATCACAGATGCTAGGGTGGCAAAGTTTTATAGAGGTGATGATAAGAGAAAGGATTTAGCTAGACACGGAAGAATTCCAACTGCAAGATTGACTCCTATGATAAGACATGTTAAAAAAGTAGGAAATCACTTTGAGTTTCTATCTCCAAAAGAGGCAAGAAAAACTCTATATAATGCTGGATTTGGCATAGAGTTAGATAAGCCTTTGATTATATATTGTAACACAGGGCATAAGGCTAGAGGTTTATGGTTTGCTGCAAAGTTTATAGCAGGATTAAAAAATGTAAAGGTTTTTGATGGCTCTATGGTGGAGTATTCAAGAACACTACTACCAATAGAAACTGGTGAGCCAATGGAGTGAAGAGAGACTTAAGACTTAAATAGCTTTATTTAAGTCTTATTTAATGTTGCATGCTCTTTGACTAATTTTTGGTACTCTGGACTGTCTAGACCTAATATCAATTTATTGCCGTCTCGCTTAAAAGGTGGTATATCAAAACCTCGTGGTGCTGGCGGCTTAGTTACCATTCCCGAAAAGTCATACATTGCCCCATGACAAGGGCATAAAAAATTATCATCTTGTGGTCTATAAACAGGAATACAACCAAGATGGGTGCATATGCCGATACACATTAGAAAATGTGAATTAGCGATTACTATATCTCGTTTCTTATCTTGTTTTTGATATTTATTGCTAGAACTACTCATGTTTTCAATCATATTTTTGGATTTTCTTATGATAAAAATAGGCTGGCCACGCCATTTCTCTAAATATAGATGATTGTATTTGGTATATTTTGTCATATCTAATGTCAAAAATCCAGCAGCAGTCACACTAGGTAAAGGGTCCCAAGTTCTTTTCATAGCATATAATGACGCAACAGTACCAACACCGACAACAGTACCAAATGCTTTTTCTATAAATCCTCTTCTATCAATTTTCATAAAATCTCCTAAAATGGCAAATTTAAAATAGAGAATAAAGTAGACAAATCTACTTTTTCTGATTAATTAGCATACTAATGTTCTCTAGCATAATTGTATACCAAAATAATAAATCCATTATCAATAATAGATAAATGTTATATTAACACACTCCCCTGATAAAAAATCTAATGAGGAGCTAACACTCTGTCTATAAAATTTCTTATTATATAAAATATACATGTAATAATCAAAATTAAAAAAAATAACTACAAAATTATCTAAAGATATTATACTTTTTGTTTGTTGATTCTGATATGCAAATAAGCTATAATGCTACCCTATAAATAGTTGTGAAAGAAGACAAATTATTGTGCTAAAATTAGTAAAGGTATCAGAGCGTAAAAAATATGTTAAGCTTAAGTAAAATATTTTAAGCAGTAGCATTTCTAGGGGAGGAGCACATTGGAAATTACTTTGAAAAAATCACTTAATCTTTTAGTCTCTTCTCTTGAGCCCTCAGCTAATCTTCATCTTGAATTATTGCTTAAAGGGTTAGAATACTATAGGCTTTTTGGTATATTTGATGAAAAATTTGGTAAGCCATATCTGCCATCATCAGCATTTTCCATTATGGGATTTTTAGATGCAATTCCTAAAATAAAAAAAGCAAAAAGAGCTATAAAAGAGTTGGTAAATCTTAGTTTTGATGCTGATACTGTTTTGCTTATAGACTCTCCAGCCTTTAATCTTCCTTTGGCAAAAGCGATAAAACAGAAGAATCCAAATGTCAAAATTGTCTACTATATTCTTCCTCAAGTTTGGGCCTGGAAAGCAAAAAGAGTCAAAAAAGTTGAAAAGTATTGTGATGTCTTGGCTTCTATTTTGCCATTTGAAAAACAGTTTTATAATCGCTCTATATATGTTGGACATCCACTTTTAGATGAGATAAAAGAGTTCAAAAATGGGTTTGAAAAAACAGGAATAATTTCATATTTACCAGGAAGCAGAAAAGCAGAGATAAAAGCTTTGATACCAATTTTTAAAAAATTAATAAAAAAGATAGATAAAAAAGCATTGCTGGTCATCCCCTCTTTTTTTAATCAACAACAAATAGATGATATCTATGGCGATATAAGTGAATTTGAAATTTCAAGAGATGCAAAAGATGCTTTTTTAAGAAGTGAATTTGCTTTTGTTTGTTCAGGAACCGCAACTTTAGAAGCCGTTTTAATAGGGACACCTTTTGTTTTAGCATACAAGGCAAAAAAGCTAGATTATCTCATAGCAAGACAATTTGTCAAGTTGAAATATGCTGGACTTGCAAATTTAATTTTAGATTTTCAAGGAAAAAGTCCCATACATATTGAGCTTTTGCAAGATGATGTAAATGTTAAGAATTTGCATATGACATACAAAAAAATAGACAAAGAGAAGTTTTTTAAAGACTCTTTACAATTAAGAGAAATTTTGAAAAATGGCTCTTTAAATAATATGTTAGATATAATAACAAAAAATTAGCAAGTTTACAGGAGAGATGATGGAAAAAGAGCCAATGACAGAATTTGGTTTTCAAAAATTGTGTGATGAATTAAATGATTTAAAAAGAGTACAAAGACCAGAAATTGTCAAAGAGATTGATATTGCAAGGAGTCATGGAGATTTAAAAGAGAATTCAGAATACCATGCAGCCAAAGAAAAACAAGCTTTTATAGAGAGCAGAATTGCAGAATTAAGTGATTTGATGACAAGAGCACAAGTAGTAGACCCAAGCAAGTTTCCTCATAATAAAGTTAGATTCGGCTCAACTGTGAGAGTTGAGGATTTGGAAACTGAAGAGGAGTTTACATATGCCATAGTTGGAAGCACAGAGAGCAATCCTGATTTGGGACTCATATCTTACCATTCTCCACTTTCTCGTCATCTTTTGGGTAAAGAAGAGGGTGATGAAGTGATTGTAAAATTGCCTGTTGGAGAGAAAGAGTATGAGGTTTTAAGTGTTTGCTACGAGGAGATAAGCTTTGAAAAATGATGTAACAAAGACACCAGTAGCAGTTATAGGAGCTAGTGGCTATACAGGACTTGAACTCTTAAAACTTTTGATAACTCATCCAAGGTTTGATATCGCATATATTGGAAACACTAAGGGCGGCATAAGAACAGAAGAGTTACATCCTAGTTTAAAGTCTGTGTTTTCGGGCGATGTTTTAAAGAGTGATGCCAACGAGATAGCAAAAGTTGCAAAAGTGGCTTTTTTGGCACTTCCTCATAAAACTTCTATGAGTTTTGCGAAAAAATTACTAAAACTTGGTGTGAAAGTTGTTGATTTGTCTGCTGATTATAGGCTTGAACTTGATACTTATGAAAAATATTATTGTGAACATGAAGATAGAGAAAATATCCCAAATTCTGTGTATGGATTGCCAGAATTTTATAGGCAAAAGATAAAAAACACATCTTTGGTGGCAAATCCAGGTTGTTATCCAACTGCTACACTTTTGGGTATTTTACCATTTTGTGATTTTATTGATGAGAGATATCCGATTTTTATAGATGCAAAAAGTGGAGTGAGTGGAGCTGGAAAAAAATGTAGTGAGAAAACACACTTTGTCTCCATAGATGAAAATATATTTGCATACAATCCTTTGATGCACAGACACGAACCAGAGATAAAAGAGAAGATGAAGCAATTTAGCGGAAAAGATTTTGATGTAAATTTTGTACCTCACTTACTCCCTATCATACGAGGCGAGATGATAGATAGTTACATGCTTGTAAAAGAAGAGGGATTAAATCCTTTGGAAATTTTGCGAGAATTTTATAAAAATGAGCCAAATATAAGGATATATGAATATCCAATAGATATGAAATCTTCAAGCGGGACAAATTTTTGCGATATCTTTGCAAAAGTTGTTGGTAAAAAACTCTATATCAATTCCGCTATCGACAATATCCTAAGAGGTTCATCTTCGCAAGCAGTTGCAAATGCAAATATTATGTGTGGATTTGAAGAAAATTTAGGGATTCCGATTATCGCTTATGTGCCATAAAATCAAAGAAGGAGCAATTTTCATAAGTGATGCTCATGAAAATGATGAAAGAGATGGTTTTTACCGTTTTCTTCAAAAAATTGAATCAAAAAAAATACAAACAAGCCAACTATTTTTAATGGGTGATATATTTGATTTATTGATTGGTGAGATATCATATTTAAAAAATAGATACGAAAAAGAGATAAAATTAATAGATAAAATTGCCCAAGATATAGAGGTTTTTTATTTTGAAGGCAACCATGATTTTTCGCTAAAAAGTATATTTGAAAATGTAGAAATTATAGACATAAGCTCCCAACCAACACTTTTTGAGATAAACCATGAAAAGATTTTGCTTTTACATGGTGATAAATATGGTGACTTAAAACACCAAATATTTACTACGGCTATAAGAAGTAAATTCTTGCTTGGGTTGCTAAATGTTTTTGATAAGATTTGTTCATCTTGTATCTCAAAGAAGATTTTAAAAGATTTGAAAAGAAAAAATATATGCACAAAAATAGATAATTTTCAAGAAATAGTAGTGCAAAAGTTAGAACAATATCCTAGCTTAAACATTGCGTTAATCGCCGAGGGACACTATCACCAAGATGTAGTATTTGATATAAATGGTATAAAATATATAAATTTCTCATCTTTTGCGTGCAATCAAAGTTATTTTATTGTACAATTGTCACCAGAAATAAAATTTATGAGGGGCTACGATGTTTGATGACAACGTGCTAAAAGTTGGCTCTAATGAAATGGAGCTAGTCGATTTTCGTATTTTGAAACAAGACGGAGATAAAGTATATGAGGGTATTTATGGAGTGAATGTTTCTAAAGTTCGCGAAATTATTAAAATCCCAAATCTTACTGAGATCCCAGGTGTTCCAGATTATATTGAAGGTATTTTTGATCTTCGCGGAGTTGTGATTCCTGTAGTAAATCTTGCTAAGTGGATGAATATTACCGTACCACGGGAGCAAAAATTAAAACCAAGAATTATTATCACAGAGTTTAGTGATATCTTGATAGGTTTTATAGTACATGAAGCCAAAAGAATCAGAAGAATAAGTTGGAAAGATATAGAACCAGCATCATTTGTTTCTGGTATGGGAACACTTGATAAAAGCCAAATAACAGGTGTTACTAGAATTGAAAATGATGAGGTTTTGCTTATTTTAGATCTTGAAAGTGTTGTTGAAGAGCTTGGACTTTATAAACCAAGAACTGATATGGAATCTAGCGAAATAATGCAATTAAAAGGAACCGCACTAATACTCGATGATAGTTTAGTTGCTAGAAAATTAGTTGGTGACGCACTTAAAAAGATGGGCTTAAAAGTTGTAGAAGCTCAAGACGGAATTGAGGGCATGAAGAAACTAGAAGAGTTGCATACTATCTATGGTGATAGATTAACACAAGAGCTTAAAATTATAATCAGCGATGTTGAAATGCCCCAAATGGACGGTTTCCATTTTGCATCTAATGTGAAAGATGATGAGAGATTTAGCAGTGTTCCAATAGTTTTTAACTCTTCCATAAGTGACCATTTTAGTGAGTTAAGAGGAAAAGAGGCGGGCGGTGAAGCCTATCTAACAAAATTTGATGCAGCGATTTTTTACAGAGAAATTTCAAATGTACTTAGATCACATATTAAAACTGAAGAGTAAGGGGCCTCACCATGGATGATATTCAAGAAATATTAGAAGATTTTTTGGTTGAAGCGTTTGAGTTAATCGAACAAATTGATCAAGATTTGGTTGAGCTTGAAAATAACCCTGAAGATTTAGAACTATTAAATCGCATCTTTAGAGTAGCTCATACAGTAAAAGGTTCTTCATCTTTTCTAAATTTTGATGTTTTGACAAAGTTAACTCACCATATGGAAGATGTTTTAAACAAAGCAAGAAAAGGTGAATTAAAAATAACTCCAGAAGTCATGGATGTTGTTTTGAAATCAATTGATATGATGAAAGAGCTTTTAGTAGCCATAAGAGATAATGGAAACGATACCGATGTGGGTATGGATATAACAGAAATTTGTAGTGCACTTGATGCAATTTCTCAAGGAAATGATATACCAGCTAAACCAGCTCAAGAAAAGGTTGTAGAAATAGCTAAGAGTGAACAAGAAGATGAAGAAGAGATTGATTATAATAATTTAAGTGATGATGAAGTAGAAGCTGAAATACAGAGACTTTTAAAGAAGAGAAAAGAAGAGGATCAAAAAAGAAAAGCAGATAAAAAGAAAGTTGCACAAGAAGAAAAGAGTGATTCTAAGAAACCTGAAAATTTAGCAAAAGTAGTTTCAAAACCTGTTCAAACAAAATCTAAATCAAATGTTCTAGCGAAAAAACAAGCTACTAGTACAATTGAACAGACAATTAGGGTGGAGGTAAAAAGATTAGATCATCTTATGAACCTAATTGGAGAGTTGGTTCTTGGTAAAAATAGACTTTTGAAGATATATGATGATGTTGAAGAGAGATACGAGGGTGAAAAGTTTTTAGAAGAGTTAAATCAGGTTGTTTCATCTGTTTCGCTTGTAACTACTGATCTTCAAATAGCAGTTATGAAAACAAGAATGCTTCCTGTAGCAAAAGTTTTCAATAAATTTCCAAGAATGATAAGAGACCTTTCTCGAGAACTTGGTAAGTCAATAGAGTTAAAAATAACCGGTGAAGACACAGAACTTGATAAGTCAATTGTCGAAGAGATTGGTGATCCATTAGTGCATATCATTCGAAACTCTTGTGACCATGGCATAGAAAATGGTGATACAAGACTTATGAAAGGTAAGTCCGAAGGCGGAATAATAGAGCTAAAAGCTTATCATGAAGGAAACAATATAGTCATAGAGATAGTTGATGACGGAAAAGGATTAGACCCAGATATGCTTCGCAATAAATCTCTTGAAAAAGGAATTATTACTGAGAGAGAAGCTGATAGTATGAGTGATAAAGAGGCATACAATCTTATCTTTAAACCTGGATTTTCAACTGCGGAGTCCGTAACAAATGTTTCGGGTCGTGGCGTTGGTATGGATGTTGTAAAAACAAATATAGAAAAATTAAATGGTATTATTGATGTTGATAGTGAAATTGATAGAGGAACGATTATTAAGTTAAAAATTCCTTTGACACTCGCTATTATACAAGCACTACTTGTTGGCGTTCAAGAAGAGTTTTATGCTGTACCATTGGCATCTGTACTAGAGACAGTAAGAATTCCGCTAGAAGAGATTTATACGATAGAGGGCAAAAATGTACTTAGACTTCGCGATGAAGTTCTCTCTCTTGTAAGGTTGTCTGATATATTTGGAGTTGAAAGAGTGCTTGATAATAGTGAACACGCTTATGTTGTAGTTATCGGCTTAGCAGAGTCAAAACTTGGAATCATAGTAGATAGTTTGGTTGGTCAAGAAGAGATAGTTATAAAATCTATGGGAGATTATCTAAAGGGCATAGAAGGGATAGCTGGAGCTACTATCAGAGGTGATGGAAGAGTTACATTGATTGTTGATGTTGCTGCCCTCATGGACTTGGCCAAAAATGTAAAAGTTGATATACGAGCTAGTAGTGAATCCAAAATAAAAACAAAAGAGAAGCCTAGTGATTATAGCGTGCTTGTAGTTGATGATAGCAAGATGGACAGAAATATCATGAAAAAATCCATGAGCCCTATAGGCGTTAGCGTTGTTGAAGCAAGCAATGGGCAAGAAGCGCTCAATCTTATAAAATCGGGCGAGAATAATTTTGATGCTATATTGATAGATATAGAGATGCCAAGAATGGATGGATATACACTAGCTAGTGAAATCAGGAAATATTCAAAATATAAAAATCTTCCTTTGATTGCCGTAACATCTAGAACATCCAAATCTGATAGGTTAAGAGGCGTAGAATCTGGAATGACCGAGTATATAACCAAGCCATACTCTCCTGAATATCTTGAGAGTGTAGTACGAAAAAATATAAAATTGTTAGCGGAGTAAAAGAATGAATAATAAATTAACTCAAGTCTTGAAAAAGCAACAAAAACAGGTAGAAGAGCCAGAAAATACTGAAGAAGATGTAGTCCAATTGGTTGGATTTATAATAGGAAATGAAGAGTATGCGATACCCATTTTAAATATTCAAGAGATAATTAAACCAATTGATTATACAAGAGTTCCTCAAGTTCCTGATTATGTTTTGGGTGTTTTTAATCTTCGTGGAGATGTTATACCTTTGATAGATTTAAGAAGAAAATTTCATCTAGAGCCAGTAAATCAAAACGAAGAGACAAGATATATCGTGCTAAAAGGTGAGGATAATACTGCTGGATTTGTTATAGATAGGCTCACAGAAGCAATTCGTTTAAACAGAAACAGAATTTCTCCACCACCAGAAACTATAAACAGTGATACAGGGATGATATATGGAGTTGGAAAAAGGGATGATAGTATGCTCACGATTTTAAAAGTTGAGGCATTATTAAAGAGGGACTTCTAGGAAGTCCCTCTTTGGGGTTTATTATTGATTAAAATCTATTGTTGAAGTTTCTTTTTGGTCTTTCTTCTCTTGGTCTTGCTTCATTGATTCTAAGAGTTCTGCCATCATATTCTTTTTCATTTAATTCATCTATCGCATTTTGAGCTGCACTGTCATCGTTCATGGTAACAAACCCAAAACCTTTAGCTCTACCTGTTTCTCTATCTGTGATTAGTTTCACAGATTCAACTTCGCCATATTGGCCAAATAGAGTTTCTAAACTCTCCGGTGTTGTTGTGTAGGAAATATTTCCAACATAAATTTGCATCTTGTCTTGTCCTTTAAGTAATTTTATATTAATCAATAAATATATGCAAACTATCGTACACAATCTTTATTAAAAAATATACTAAGGCAAGTATTATACTATAATATTTTAAAATATAGAAATATTCCCTCATTTTATAAGAATATAAATTGATTTTTTGTATTATGTGAAGCATTAGCTTTGGCTAAGGGGGATTTCTCAGGAGCCTTGCTTCTGATAAAGGAGAAATAAAATGAAATTGTGTGTGTTTGATTTTGATTCAACCTTGATGGATGGAGAAACTATTGATTTTTTAGCAAATGAGTTGGGTATAAAGGACAAAGTTGCAAAAATTACAGAAGATACCATGAAAGGGAAGATAGATTTTTACGAGAGCTTAACCACAAGAGTAGGATATTTAAAAGGGCTAAAAGAGAGCCGAGTTGATGAAATTTGTCACAATTTACCTTACATGTCAGGAGCAAAAGAGAGTATAAAAGAGTTGAAAAAAATGGGCTATAAAGTCATGGTTTTTAGCGGCGGTTTTAGAAATGCTACAACTTATGCAAAAGATATCCTAGGTTATGATGTAGATTTTTCAAATATCTTACATACAAAAAGAGGAAACCTTACAGGCAAGGTTGGCGGTGATATGATGTTTGGATTTTCAAAGGGCGATATGTTGCAAAGATTGCAAGCTTTACTTAATATTGACAGGAAAGATACTATGGTTGTTGGTGATGGGGCAAATGATTTGTCTATGTTTAAATTTGCTGATACAAGGGTTGCTTTTTGCGCAAAAGATGCTTTGAAAAAAGAGGCAAATGTAGTAATAGAAGAAAAAGATTTAACAAAAATATTAAAGGAAGATAGATGTTTGTAGAAGATTTAAAATTTTCACTATGGTGTGATTTTGTTGAAAGAAGTTTTTTAGATAATGAATTTGTAGAGTTGATACGCGAAGGTGTTATAAATGGAGCTACAAGCAATCCAGCAATTTTTAAATCTGCAATATTGACTTCATCTGCGTACAAGGAAGAGATAAAAAAACTAAAAAACAAAACTCCAAAAGAGATATATGAGGCATTAGCTACAAAAGATATAAAAACAGCTGCACAAAAGCTACTTCCTTTATATGAAAATGGCGACGATGGTTTTATTAGCATAGAAGTTGATCCTTATCTATGTGATGACGCAAAAGGAACTATACAAGAGGGAAAAAGATTGTTCAAAGAGATTGATATGCCAAATGTCATGATTAAAGTCCCAGCAACTACAAGCGGATATGAAGCTATGGAGACATTGATAGCTCAAGGTATAAATGTAAATGCAACTCTTATCTTTGCTCCTATTCAAGCTCAGAAATGTTTAGATGCTTTTGAACAAGGTTATAAAAAATGTAAAAATGTAATATTGCCAAATACTGTTATAAGTGTGTTTGTTAGTAGATTTGATAGAAAACTAGACAATGAGTTGAAAAAATTAGGGATGCCTACATCAAAACTTGGTGTATATAATGCTTTAAAAATATACAATATGGTTGAAAACTTTGGATTAGAAAATGTTAGATGTCTTTTTGCAAGCACTGGTGTGAAAGGAGATGAGTTGAGAGCGGATTATTATATAAGAGAGTTGCTATGTAAAAACTCCATAAATACAGCCCCACTTCACACGATAAAATATTTTATGGATTCAAAAGAAAAATTAAAAGAGATTAAAAGAGATAAAGATATAGATGCCTTTTTTGAACAATTAAAAATAAATAAGGTAGATATTGATAAAACTTATGATGAATTGATGCAAGAAGGAGTGATTTCTTTTAAAAATGCTTTTAAAGAAATCTTGGATGCTTTGGTATAATCAAGTATAATTAAGGAGAGTATTATGGTGCGTGAACAAAAGTATGAAATAGATATTAATAAATTGACTTTCGAGATGACTAAAAAATTAAAATTTTATTTAAGCAAATTAGTAGAGCATAACGGAAGTGATTTGCATATCAAAAGTGGTTCTAACATAAGAGGCAGGGTCAATGGTCGCATAGTGTCAATGTCAAAAGAGATAATGACGCATGAAGATAGCTTGATGTTGGCAAAAGAGTTGTTGAGATCAAGATTTCAAGAGTTGGTTAATGCTAAAAATTTGGATTTTACATTCAAATTAAACGATAACTATAGATTTAGGGTAAATATATTTTTTCAAGTTGATGGTATTTCGGCTGTTTTTAGAACGATTCCAACTAGTTTGCCAACTATCGAATCGCTTGAATTACCAAGTATACTCCACTCTTTTTGTTCTCTACCTAGAGGGTTAGTTTTGGTAACAGGACCGACAGGAAGTGGAAAAACAACAACTTTGGCAGCAATGATAAATAGCATAAATCAAGAATTTCCAAAACATATCATAACCATTGAAGACCCTGTAGAGTTTGTTTATAAAGATGATAAATCTATCATAAATCAAAGGGCAATAGGTCAAGATGCTATAAGTTTTGCAGACTCTCTTAGGGCTGCTCTAAGAGAGGATCCAGATGTTATACTTGTTGGAGAGATGAGGGATTTAGAAACCATAGAAACTGCTATGCATGCGGCTGAAACTGGTCATTTGGTTTTATCAACGCTTCATACGGTTGATGCAAAAGAGACAGTTGGCAGAATTCTTGGAATGTTTCCAGGAAGTGAGCAAAATAGAATAAAAATGTCACTCTCTTCTACACTACGAGGAATAGTTTCTCAAAGATTGGTTAGAACAGTTGGTGGTAGCAGAATAGCAGCAGTTGAGATTTTAGTGAAAAATAACAGAATAGAAAATCTTATATTAGAGGGAAGAGATGGCGAAATCACAGATGCTATCAAAGAGGGGAAAGATATATATAAGTGTCAAACTTTTGATCAATCTCTTTTGGGTTTATATGCGGATGGAAAAATCTCTGAAGAAGAAGCACTACAAAATGCAACAAGTAGAAATGATTTATCTATGGATATTGACTATTATAATGCTGGTACTACACAGGCAAAGAGAAGTGAAAATCAATCGAGTGTAAAGATTGATAAGGATATTATCGGTTTAAAGAAAAAAGCATAATAGACTTTTTATAAGAAGTCTAATAGTTTTTTATCAATATTTTAGCTTAACTTGTGTATAATAGCCAGCTTATAAAAGTGCCTATTGCTTATGCTATATGGTGCTTAAATTAAAAAAGGATAGATATGTTAGAAGGTATAGTTAGAGAGAGTATCACAAAGCAAGCTACTAAAGAGCTTAGAAGAGATGGATATCTAATTGCCAATATTTACGGAAAAGGTGTTGAAAATATCAATGCAGCATTTAAAGAAAATGAATTCGTAAAAGCAGTTAGAAATAAAAGCACACTCGCATTTCTTGTAAAAGTTGGAGATCAAGAGTTAAATGTCATTATTCAAGAATATCAAAAACATCCTGTAAAAAATACTTTTTTACATGTTGATTTAAGAATTGCACTTCCAGGGGTTTTGACAAGATATTTAATCCCAGTTCTCACAACTGGAATTCCTAAAGGACTTAAAGACAAAGGTGTTTTGGCACACTCTAAAAAGAGGTTATGTGTTAAATGTACAGCAGAAAATTTGCCACAAAATTTTACCCTAGATGTAAGTGATTTAGGTGTTGGAGAGACTATTTTAGTAAGAGATATAAAAGTTGATAAAAATATTAAAATTATGGATGAGGATAGAATCGCTGTAGTTGGAGTTATAAAAGCTAAGTAACTAAATGAATCTAATTGTAGGACTTGGTAACCCAGAAGATAGATATAAACAAAACAAACATAATGTAGGTTTTATGGTTATAGATGCTCTTTTGGATGAATTGTCCTACACTTCTATCAATAAAAATAATTTCTGCGGACAACTTTTTAAATATAAAAATACTCTATTTTTAAAACCTATGACTTATATGAATCTCTCTGGGCAGAGTGTTCGAGCGGTAAGTGATTATTTTGAACCAGAAAAAGTAGTAGTGATTCATGATGATATAGACCTAGAATTTGGAACTTTAAGATTTAAATTTGGTGGTGGAAATGGTGGACACAATGGCTTAAAATCTATAGATAGTCATATCGGTAGAGATTATCTAAGAGTGCGAATTGGGATAGGAAAACCAAAAGATAAAAATATGATAATCCCACATGTATTGTCTGATTTTTCACTCTCTCAAAAAGAGGAGTTAGCAACCATAATAGACACAGCAAAAGAAGCAAGTAGGGCTTTATTAGATAAGGATTTAGCTATAGTTGCACAAAAATATACAATGAAAACAAAATGAAAGCATATCAAAAATATATAATATATCATTATTTGAAGAATTTTTTTATAATTTTATTAGCACTTGAGCTATTTTATGTTGGAGTTGACCTCTTGACAACATACAGAAAACTACCTAACTCAGCAAACCTACAAATTTTATACACTATGTTTCAAAGTATGTATGCGATAAATTATGTATTGCCATTGTCAGTTGTATTTTCTATGATTATAACCGTTTCTGCCATGATTAAGTCAAATGAATTAGTTAGTTTATATGTTTTTGGAATCAGTAGACAATCTTTCATAAAACCTATATTTTTTACAGCTTTATTTATAACTATTGCATATATTTCACTCACCTTTACTTCGTTTTCATATGCGAGAGAATATAGCAACAATATTCTTAGATTTAGCCAAATCTCCACAACCACAAGAGATCTGTTTTTAAAAAATGGAAATAAATATATATACTTTAAAAAATTAGATCCCATCAAAAAAGAGGCAAATGGTATAAAAATATTTAAAGTAATAAATAGAGATTTAATTTCTGTTGTATCAGCAAAAAAAGGTTACTATAGGCAAAAGAATTGGATTTTATATGGAGTTGAAAAAACAATCAAACCAAAAGTTAGTACTTTGGATAATAAAGGACTAATCATTCAAAAATTTACAAAACTAGAAGCCTTGAAAGACTTTAGACCTAAAATCATAGATAACATCTACAAGGGAAAGTTTAATCTTTCTGTACTAGATGCCATTGATGCACTAAAATTTTATGATGCACAAGGATTAGATACAAGTCGCATAAAAACCATAGTATTTTCACAACTTTTTTTACCTCTTTTTGCACCACTTTTGATTTTGATTTTTATCACAAAAATTCCCATAATTTCTAGATATTACAATTTGACAATTTTGACTTTTACTCTTTCGTTTACAGCGGTTATTATATGGGGAATTTTATTTCTTCTCTCAAAACTAGCCATGAACTCTGTTTTGATGCCAGAATTTGCGATAATATTTCCAATTTTTGTGCTAGGATTGGTCTCTTTTTATTCATACTTTAAAGAGTAAGTGACTTCTTAATTTTATTTTTCTTATTTTTTGGATAAAATAAAGCCTATTAAAAAATAAGGTTTTATATGATTAACTTTCAAGAACTTTCTGCTAAATATGATACCCCTTTATATGTATATGATTTTAATGAAATTACAAAAAACTACAATAATTTAAAAGATGCTTTTAAGGCAAGAAAATCGATGATATGTTATGCTGTGAAGGCTAATTCAAATTTATCTGTTTTAAAACATTTGGCGAAAATGGGGTCAGGTTGTGATTGTGTCTCTATCGGTGAGGTTGATAGAGCACTAAAGGTTGGAATTGATAAATATAAGATTATATTTAGTGGAGTTGGCAAAAGAGATTTTGAGATAACTAGGGCTTTAAAAGAAGAGATACTGATGTTAAATCTTGAGAGTGAAGAAGAGATGATAAGAGTAGAAGGTATAGCTAAAAACCTAAATAAAAGTGCAAGAATAAGCATAAGAGTAAATCCAAATATAGATTCTAAAACCCATCCATATATCTCAACAGGACTTCATGAAAATAAGTTTGGTGTGGATATACAAAGTGCAAAAAGAATGTATTTATATGCCAATAAATCACAAAATCTTACTCCAATTGGTGTACACTACCATATAGGTAGTCAAATTGTTGAAACTTTGCCATTTAAAGAAGCTGCAATGGTTATGGCAAATCTTTTAAGAAGCTTAAAATCAGCAAATATTAATATAAAGTTTTTTGATATTGGTGGTGGCGTCGGTATAAAATACAAAGATGAAAAAACAATTTCTCTATACGAGTATGCACAAAATATATTTGAAGCTTTAAGGGGTGAAGATGTTACGATAATTTGTGAACCAGGTAGATATATGGTGGGAAATTGTGGTTATTTACTCACAAAAGTACTGTACGAAAAAGCAAACGATAAAAAAAGATTTATAATTGTTGACGCAGCTATGAATGATCTCATAAGACCTAGCTTGTATCAAGCTTATCATGATTTTGAATTGCTAGATAGTAAAGATGAAAATAGGTCACTAGCTGATATAGTTGGACCTATTTGTGAGAGTGGAGATTTTTTAGCAAAAGATATACAGATGCCAAAGACAAAGCACGATGATTTGATAGTTTTTAAGAGTGCAGGAGCTTATGGGTTTACCATGAGTAGCAATTATAATACAAGAAAAAAAGCAGCTGAAGTGGCTATCCTTGATGGCGTTGATAGGATAATTAGAAAAAGAGAAAGTTTTGAAAATTTGATAGAATTAGAGAAAGATTTTATATGAGTTTCTTCATAGATGTACAAGGTACCTTGATAAACGACAAAGATAAAAAACCGATAGAGGGTTCTATTGAGTTTATAGATTATCTAAATAGTGAAAAAATTTCCTATGTGGTAGTGACAAATAACACAAAAATTATCAGTAAAGATTTTCATAGATTTTTGTATAATTTGGGATTTAAAATCCCACAAGAAAATTATTTAGACCCCTTTATGGTTTTAGATAAAAGCGTAAAAACAAAGAGTGTAAAAGCATTTGGTGCAGATGAATTTAGTGATAGTTTGGAGCGAATGGGATATAATATAAATTGTAAAAACCCAAAAGCTATGTTGATAGCTAGTAAAAAAGATTTTAGTTCAAGTGACTATGCGTCTATGATTGAGACTGCTCTTGAAGATGTGGATATTGTAGGCATGCATGCGACTAGTATATATGCAAAAGATGGTAGAAGATATCCTGGAGTTGGAGCAATTTTACAGATGGTTTCATATGCAACTTTAAAAGGTTATGAAATAATAGGAAAACCAAGCGAGGCATTTTATGAAGAGGCAAAAAGACTTTTAAATTTACAACAAAATAGTAATTTTTCTTTTAAAGAAATCACTATGATAAGTGATGATGCTATAGGTGACTTGTGTGGTATAAAAAAACTAGGAGCAAAGACTATTTTAGTATTAAGCGGAAAGTGCAAAAACGAAAAAGAGATAACCCCAATAAAAGAGATGATAGATAAAATAGCCCCAAATATTGGAACTATTTATAAAGAAATGATAAAGAGATGAGAGCAAGACAATATACAGAAGTTTCACTTCGTGCAATAGTAGCGAGGAATTTATCTTGGGCTTTCAAGGAAACATCGCCAAGACGACCGTATTTGCTTGTTTTGCCCAAGTTAAAGGGGACAGTAAAATGATTTTAGATAAGTATAGGAAGCAAATTGATGATATAGATGATGAGGTTTTGAAACTCTTAAACAAAAGAATGGTTGCTGTTAAAGCTATTGGAGATTTGAAACAGACAACAGGGACAGCTATATACAGACCAGAGAGAGAAAGAGAGATATTAGATAGATTAAAAGCACTTAATACTGGATATCTTAATGATGATGCGATAGATGCTATATTTCAAGAAGTATTTGCAGTTAGCCGAAATATAGAGCTACCAGAAAATATAGCGTATCTAGGACCAGAAGGTAGTTTTACTCACCAAGTGGCACAAAGTAGATTTGGTGCAATGGGAAGATATATAGGACTAAACTCTATTGAGGCAGTTTTTACAGTTTTGGAAAACAAAGAAGCAAAATATGGTGTAGTGCCGATTGAAAACAATACAGAAGGAGCAGTCGGAGTTACGCTTGATTGTCTTGGAAAATATAGTACAAAAATAATAGCTGAGATATATATGGATATTCACCACTCATTTTCTTCTATATGTGAGAGTTTAAAAGATATAAAAAGGATATATTCTCACCCACAAGGATATAATCAGTGTAGAAAATTTTTGGAAGAGCATTTTTTGATGAGTATCGAATTTGTGGCTACAAAGTCAACTGCAGAGGCAGCAAAATTAGCTAGCAAAGATAACAATAGTGCAGCTATTTGTTCATATATTGCAGCAAAATTGTATAATGTACCAATTCTTTTTTCAAAAATAGAAGATAATATGGCAAATAAAACAAGATTTTTAATTTTAAGTGATTTTAAAAATGCTAAGTCTGATAAAAGTAAAACTTCGATTTTAGCAAAAACAGCAGATAAACCAGGCGGCTTAGTTGAATTTTTACAAACCTTTAAGAAAAATGGGGTAAATTTAACAAAAATAGAATCAAGACCTATAAAAGAGAAGGGTTTTAAAACAGTTTTTTATCTTGATTTTGAAGGTCATATAGATGATGAAAATGTCCAAAATATTATAGAAGATAACAGAGATACCCACGAAATCATATGGCTAGGAAGCTATGTAAATGGAGAATAAAATGAATTTTAACAATGTGTTGGACAATTTAAAAGTATACGAAGCTGGAAAGCCAATAGAATTAGTTACTCGTGAATATGGCGTGGATGAAAAAGATATAATCAAGCTAGCTAGCAACGAAAATCCACGAGGATGTAGTCTAAGAGTTCAAGAGGCAGTTTGTAAAAATGTAGCTAAGATGAATCTCTATCCAGATGACAGCATGTATGAGTTAAAGGAAAAATTGGCTCACAGATTTAATGTGAAGAGTAAAAATGTGATAATTGGAGCGGGAAGTGATCAAATCATCTCCTTTGGAGTACACGCAAAAGCAAATAATAAAAATAAAGTTTTAATGACAAAAACAACATTTGCTATGTATGAGATATATGCTAGACAAACAGGTACCATGATTTTAAAAGCCCCATCACACCAACATAATATTGAAGAATTTTTGGATATTTATAAACACAACGATGATATTGGTGTTATATTTTTGTGTTTACCAAACAATCCACTTGGTGAGTGCTTGGACAAGGATGAAGTGTATAAATTTTTAGACCAAATTGATAGTGAAACTTTAGTCATAGTTGATGGTGCCTATCAAGAGTATGCAAAGTTTAAAGATGCCAAAAAAGAGATAAAACCAAAGGAGATTACCCAAAAATATCCAAATGTGCTATATCTTGGAACTTTTTCAAAGGCCTATGGATTAGGCGGCATGAGATGTGGATATGGTATTGCAAATGAGGAAATAATAAAATCATTAATGAAATTAAGAGCTCCATTTAATATAACAACTCTATCTTTGCAGGCTGGAATTGTCGCACTTGATGATGAAAATTTTGTGCAAGATAGCATAAATGAAAATTTTGAACAAATGAAAATTTATGAAAAATTTGCAAAAGAATTGGGGTTTGATTTTATAGAAAGTTTTACTAATTTTATCACTTTAGAGTTTAGTAAAAATAAAAATTCTTCAGAAATTTCTGAAAAACTCTTGAAAAAAGGTATAATTGTAAGAAATCTTGGAGCATATGGTATGAATGCAATTCGTGTGACCATAGGAACGCCTGAACAAAATATAAGATTTATGAGAGAATTTAGAAAAATATATTTGAATAAGATGGAAGGTTAAATGGATTTAAAAGTCTTTTTAAATCAGATTACAGCACTGGTGCAAGGTCTCTCGTTGAGACAAAAAATAGTAGCATCAATCTCTGTAGCTGTAGTTGTAGGGTTCTTGTCTTTTCTTGTCTTTTTTAAAGGCTCAAACTCCGCATTAAATAGTGGTTATAGTATACTGTTTGATAATACAACGCCAAGTGACTCTGCCCTTATAATTCAGCAGCTCGAAAAAGATAATATCAAGTATAAAATTATAAATGAAGGAACAATTGCAGTTCCAAGTGATATCGTATATAAAGAGAGAATTGCTATCTCAGCACTTGGAATTCCTAAAAATTCTAAAGTTGGATTTGAAATATTTGATAAATCACAATTTGGATCTACTGACTTTGAGCAAAAAATAAAATACTTAAGGGCACTAGAGGGTGAATTATCGCGAACTATAGAGGACTTAAATCCTATCTCAAATGCAAGTGTGCATATTGCCATACCAAAAGAGAGTGTTTTTGCTGATCAAAAACTTCCAGCTTCTGCATCAATTTTGTTAGATATAAGACGGGGTTTAAATCTTACAAACAAACAGATAACGGGCATTAAAAATCTTGTTGCATCTTCTGTTACAAATCTAAAACCTGATAATGTCAAAATTATTGATCAAAATGGAGTTCCACTGGGAGATGAAGAATCTTTCTCATCTGATTTAGTTAAAAGCCAAATAGAGTACAAAAAAGATTATGAATCTAATTTAGAAAATAAAATTATCAATGTCTTAACTCCAATTGCAGGAGGAAGCGATAAGGTAGTAGCAAAAGTCACTATTGATTTTGATTTTAAACAAGAAAATTCGGTGAGTGAAGTATATGATCCAAATTCGGTTCCAAGAAGTGAACAAAGCGTGGAAGAGAAAAAAGATGGTGCCCCAATTAAAAATGTTGGTGGAGTTCCAGGAGCTGTTAGTAATATAGGTCCTGTGCAAGGACTAAAAAGCCAAACTGCTGGTGAGAAATATCAAAAAAGCTCAACTACTACAAATTATGAAATTTCTAAAAAAACTATCAATACAAAAGGTCAATTTGCAACCATAAAAAAACTTAGTGCAGCAGTTGTAGTTGATGGGAATTATCAATTTTCTAAAGATAAACAAGGAAAGAGTACAAATGAACTCAAATATGTATCTCTATCAAAAGTACAATTAGCTTCTATAGAAAATATAGTAAAGCAGACAGTTGGATATGAAAAAACAAGGGGTGATGAAATAACCGTTAGTAATTTAGAATTTAAACCACTCTCTAAAAATGGCACAAAACCATTAACTCAAAATTTTATAGATTCTGCAGGATATTATCTAGGTCCAATTTTTCCTTTGATGAAGTATATTTTTGTTGCGATTATTCTATTTGTATTTTATAAGAAAATTATTATTCCCTTCTCTCAAAGAATGCTGGAGCAACAAGTTGAGGATTTAGATGATATAGAAAATAGAGATATATTAGATGAAGAAGATAATGCCGAGGATACATTGGAAAAATTTAGAAAAGCAAGGAAAAAAGTCGAAGAACAGTTAGGGATTGGTGACGATTTTAATGAAGAGGCTTTAAAATATGATGTTTTACTAGAGAAGATTAAAACACTTTCTGAGCAAAAAAGTGAGGAAGTTGCGGGTTTACTTGAGGGATTAATTAGAAATGCTTCTGATTTTAATGTTTCAAGTTTAAGTAAGGAGAAGTAGTGAAATTAAATGAAGATCAAAAAAATGAGTATAATGAACTATCAATGCCAGAGAAGATTGGAATTTTATTTATACAATTAGGAGAGGACATCTCCACAAATCTTTTTTCACATATGCAAATAGAGACAGTAACTGAAATTTCTAAATATATAGCAACTGTAAAAAATATAGATAAACAAGTAGCAAATGCGGTTCTTGAAGAGTTTTATGCACTTTTACAATCAAATCAATATATAAGAAGTGGAGGCTTGGAATATGCTAAAGAGATACTTTATAGGACTTTTGGTCCAGAAGCTGCTCAAAAAATACTAGAAAAATTATCAAAAAATATGGAAAATACACAGAATTTTGGATATTTATCTCAAATAAAACCACAACAATTAGCTGATTTTATTATAAATGAACATCCTCAAACAGTTGCTCTGATTTTAGCCCATATGGAGCCTACAAGTGCAGCAGAAACACTCTCCTTTTTCACAGATGAGCTAAGAAGTGAAGTTACTATAAGAATGGCAAACTTAGGTGAAATTTCACCCTCAGTTGTAAAAAGAGTTTCAGCTGTTTTGGAAAATAAATTAGAATCACTTACTTCATATAAGGTAGAAGTGGGAGGTCCAAGAGCAGTTGCTGAAATACTTAATCGATTAGGACAAAAAGCATCTAAAACTACCATTTCATTTATAGAACAAGCTGACGAACAATTGGCTTCTACTATAAAAGATATGATGTTTACATTTGAAGATATTTTAAAACTAAATGCTACTGGTATTAGGGAGATACTAAAAGTTGCAGATAAAAAAGATTTAATGGTAGCATTAAAAGGCTCAGGAGAAGATTTGAAAAATAAATTTTTAGAAAGTATGTCACAAAGAGCCCAAGACGCATTTCTTGAAGAGATGAGTTTCTTAGGGGCCGTAAGAGTTAAAGATGTCGAAGAGTCGCAAAGAAAGATAGTCGAAGAGGTGCAAAAACTAGCCGAACAGGGTATATTGCAAATTGGTGAAGCTGAAGAGATGATTGATTAGGGTATGCTATGGATAATGTAATAGAAAAAAAAGAGTTAGATAAACATACAATCCAACGATATAGATTTAAGGTTTTGGGTTCGTCTTTGCAAGAAGAAGAGCTAGATGAAACAAATTCTGATACTATAAAGGAAGAAATTCCTAAAGTAGTCCCAAATGTTGAAACTACTCAAAATGAGAGTAAATTTGTTGATGAATTATTGAAAAAAAGTGATGAGCTCTCTTCAAATATAATTAAATTACAGATGCAAATTGAGAAACAAGAGAATGATTTTAATGCTAGATTAGAAGCTGAAATTCTAAGAGAAAAAGAGTCATCATCTAAAGAAGGTTATGAGAGGGCAAAGCAAGAACTAGAAGATGGTTATAATTTATCTATAGAAAATTATAAAAATTCAGCAGAAAAATTAAATTCTAAATTAAAAGATATAGACAATTTTTTGCAGAAAATAGAAAAAGATATAGCAAATACAGCAGTTGAAGTTGCAAAAGAGGTTGTAAAAAAAGAGATAAGTAGTGCAAGCTCTGCTGTTGCAACTGCCTTGGCAAAAGAGCTAATAAAAGAGTTGAAAGATGCAAATAAAATTACTATAAAAGTAAATTCTAGTGATTTTGAGAAACTAAATGATATTTTTAAGAATAATGAGAAGATGAAAGTTGAAGCAGATAATGCTGTCTCAAAAGGTAGTGTAATATTGTTGAGTGAAAATGGAAATTTAGATGGAGATATATCACAAAGATTTGAAAAAGTGAAATATTTGTTACAAAATAATTAAGAATTGGAATGAAAATAGATATAAAAAATAAAAATATACAAGAATTAAAAGATGTATGCGTAGCTATTAGAAGTAAGATTATCCAAACAGTAAGTAAAAATGGGGGGCATCTTAGTAGTAATGTGGGAGCAGTTGAGTTAATTGTTGCTATGCATTATGTTTTTGACTATAAAAAAGATCCATTTATATTTGATGTTAGCCACCAATCTTATACTCATAAACTATTGACTAATAGATGGGACAAGTTTGATTCATTAAGGCAGATTAATGGTATCAGTGGCTATACAAAACCTAGTGAATCGAAAGATGATTATTTTATAGCAGGGCATAGCTCAACTTCTATATCTTTAGCTGTTGGGGCAGCAAAAGCAATAGCCCTAAAAGGTCAAACAAGACAGAGAGTTCCTGTGGCACTGATTGGTGATGGTTCTATGAGTGCTGGTATGGCATATGAAGCACTAAATGAACTAGGTTTTAGAAAGTATCCCGTTATAATTATCCTAAATGATAACAAAATGAGTATTTCCAAACCAATAGGAGCAATAAGTAGTTTTCTCTCTCATGCAATGGCTGGAAATTTTTATCAAAAAATAAAAAGAACAACAGAGCAAATTCTTGAATATCTACCAGATAGCGCAACATATATGGCAAAAAAATTTGAAGAGGGCTTTAAGCTTATAACACCTGGAATTTTATTTGAAGAGCTAGGAATTGACTATATAGGACCAGTTGATGGACATAATTTAGAGAGTTTGATAAAAGCATTTGAAGTGGCAAAAGAGTTAAAAAAACCAGTTATTATCCATGCTCAAACTATTAAAGGCAAAGGGTATGAAAAGGCTGAAGGGTATTATGAAAATTGGCATGGAGTGGGACCATTTGATATAAAAAGTGGTAAATTACTAAAAAAAAGTGCTAGTAAAAGTGCAACAAATATGTATAGCGAAGCTTTGTTTGAGTTAGCAAAAGAGCATAAAAATGTAGTTGGTGTTACTGCTGCCATGCCAAGTGGAACGGGCATGGATAAGCTTATAAATACATATCCTGAGCGATTTTGGGATGTAGCCATTGCAGAACAACATGCAGTTACCTCTATGTGTGCTATGGCAAAAGAAGGTTTTAGACCTTTTGTGACAATTTATTCTACCTTTATGCAAAGAGCGTATGATCAAGTGATTCATGATGCTTGTATTATGAATTTAAATATTGTGTTTGCAATGGATAGAGCAGGAATTGTAGGGGAAGACGGAGAGACTCATCAAGGAGTTTTTGATATTTCGTATTTAAGTGCAATTCCCAATATGACTTTGGTAGCACCAAGAGATGAAAAAAGTATGCATAAAGTTTTACAGTTTGCATATACTCACCAAGGACCACTTGCTATTAGGTATCCTAGAGGAGCTTTTATGGATTGTGAGTTTGATAATAATACTACTTTTGAATTAGGCAAATTGGAAGTCATAAAAGAGGATAAAAATGCAAAGATTTTACTGCTTAGCTATGGCAATGGTGTCGGGCGAGCCGTACAAACTGGCAAGTTGCTTGAAAACGATGATATTAAAACCACCATTGTAGATTTGAGATTTGCAAAGCCACTAGATGAAGAAAATCTTGTAAAATTGGCAAAAAAATACAAATTTTGGTTTGTCTTTAGTGATAGTGCAAAATTAGGTGGAGTTGGTTCATTGCTATGTTTATTAAAAGAGAAAAATTCTTTAAAAGTGCATATAGAGAGTTTTGAATATGATGATAGATTTATACCGCATGGAAATACAAAATTAATTGAAGAGAGTTTAAGCTTATCTCCTAAACAATTAGCAAAGAGGGTTAAAGAGAAGCTTTAAAAGCTTCTCTTTTTATATTATAATTCCTCCGAGTGCTTTGCCAAGTATTCGGCAACACCATCAGTTGAAGCTTTCATACCTTCATCGCCTTTGTTCCAACCAGCAGGACAAACTTCACCAAATTCATTTGTAAAGAGCATTGCATCTACCATTCTAAGCATCTCATCAACATTTCTTCCAAGGGGTAAGTCATTGATAACTGCGTGTCTGATGGTACCATCAATTCCTATCAAAAATGAACCACGAAGTGCTACACTTCCATCAAATAATACATCAAAATCTTTTGAAATTTGCTTGTTCAAGTCTGCTACTAAAGGAAATTTAATTCTGCCGATTCCGCCATTTTCGACTGGAGTTTCTCTCCAAGCAAAGTGGGAAAATTGACTATCAACTGAAACACCAATTACATTGATACCTCTTTCTTTAAATTCATCAATTCTGTGTGAAAAAGCTATAATTTCACTAGGACACACAAATGTAAAATCTAGTGGGTAAAAGAAAAGTACTGTTCCTTTTTCACCAAAATTTTCATATAAGTTAAAATCCTCAACTATTTGACCATCTTCTAAAACAGCATTTGCTGTAAAGTCAGGTGCTTTGTTTGTAACTAACATATTTTCTCCTTGTTAATAATTTTTCTTAAAAACAAAATTATAGCATTTTAAAATTATATTAAGATTAATTATGTCCTAAACTCACTCAATTTATTATTTAATGTGTCTGTCATGTCATTTAGATGTTTGGCTGCACTTGATATTTCTTCCATGCTTCTTGAATTTTTTGTTGCTATTTCATCTATAAGAGAGACTTGTTCGGTTATTCCATCCACATCTTTTTGAGTATCATTATAGCTTTTCTCTATTGCATTTGCTGTTTT
>CAZRAK010000022.1:7598-27250 GCA_964598135.1 uncultured Campylobacterales bacterium | reverse complement strand
GGGTGATAGTGAACGTTGGCATGGGCGGTATCCAGTGCTTTCAGCTCATCGATGAGATACAGGTCTTCCGCCGTACTACTGCCGTGGTAGAGGTGGTTTAAGCTCGAGAGTATCGAGTATCCAATCGTAAATCTCACGGTTATTTTCAAACTCTAGCGTACAGATAGAGTGCGTAATGGCCTCGATATAATCAGACAAACAGTGAGCAAAATCATACATAGGGTAGATTGCCCACTCGCCCCCTGTCCTAAAGTGATGGGTATGCCTGATGCGATACAGAAGTGGGTCTCTCATCTTCATATTGGCGGCACTCATATCAATCTTGGCTCGAAGTACATGTTCGCCCTCTTTAAATTCACCTTTTTTCATTCTAAGAAAGAGGTCTAAATTCTCCTCTATACTGCGATTGGCATATTTGCCTCGTTTTCCCGCTTCCGTGACAGTTCCTCTATACTTGCGAATCTCATCTTCTGTAAGACTGTCAACATAAGCCTTGCCCGTCTTGATAAGCCTAATCGCATAATCATATAGTTTTGGAAAGTAGTCAGAGGTAAAGTGGACACTGCCATCCCAATCATATCCAAGCCATTTAACGGCATCTTTGAGAGCCTCGACATACTTCGTGTCTTCTTTTGTCGGATTAGTATCGTCCATTCTAAGGTTGCAATGACCATGGTAATCACGCGCTATACCAAAGTTTACAAAAATGGACTTTGCATGTCCGATATGCGGAAATCCATTTGGTTCAGGAGGAAATCTCGTAACAATTTTTTTATATTTGCCCGATTGTAAATCTTCTTCAACTATCGTGCGTAAAAAATTTTTGCTCTCATTCATTGTAAATAGACCTTTTGATTTTGGTTGTATTTTATCAAATTAGAGCTTATAAAGAATTCATTTCTATCAAGATTTAAGCTTTTAGCAGACATTGGTCAGATCTAACCTTTACATGTAGAGGTTTTCAAGTATAATTTTTTATTCCTCTTGGGTGTATACGATACAATGCAAACTCTAGAAGATGCTATGAAAGATTATATAAAATTTTATAATCATAAAAGATATCATGAAGTATTGGAGTATAAAAACCTGTGGGTATTTACTTTGAAAATTTAAAATCAAATGAACTTTGTATTCAGTAGCTACTTACCTCTCAAGTTGTGCTAGTTCTTTAAGTGCTTTTTTGCTTAAAAAGGGACGGAGTGTCTCTTCTATTCTTTGAATGCCTATTTCTATGCCTCCCTTTAGCGAGAATTGGTCGATTAGTTGCATGTAACTACCCCAAAATTGGTTAATTAATATAATTATATCACACAGATAATCAATTATATTATCATATGGAATTTCTAGTATCCTGTTATCTCTTAAGTTTTGAATTATCTTTCTTGTTCGCTTTTTTTCTTGAATAATCTCTTTTTGGTATATCTTTTTAAGCTTGTCATCTCTGCCTAAAAGAGACAATAACTCTCTATAAAAAAAACGATATTGCCACTCAATTTTAAAGATTTCTTCATGAAAATTTGCTAAATCCGTGATGCTTGATGGATAATTTTTAGATATATTATTAAATTCCTCTCTCCTTTGCATATACAACTTTAAAATTATCTCTTCTCTATTTGCAAAATGATAATGCAGATTACCTGGGCTCATACTCATAGCAGCAGCTATATGGTTTGTCGTTGCTGCTTGAGTACTTGTTTCATTGAAAAGTTTTAACGCTGTTTTTAGTATTTTTTCTTTTGTCGTCATTGTTATATTAATTCTTTACCTTTTTTCCTATATCTTGCTGATTATATATGCTATGCCTTCCGTCACAAAATGGTGCTTTTGAACTACTCTTGCATGAACACATATGATATTTCTTTGACTCTTCTACTTTAAACACTTGTGGTTTACAACTACTCCCTTTATGACTTCCATCACAAAATGGTTCATTCTTGCTCTTTCCGCAAGTACAATAAAAATACTCCTCTCCAGCAATAAGCTCTACCTCTTTTGGTTTATTATCACAAACTATAGCTTCGCTAAACATGTCAACTCCTTTATTTTAATTAGTGTAATTACTCTAAAATAGTAGCATAATACCCAATTAAAATCAAGTGTAATTACTCTAATTAAATTTTATTCTAGGGTTAAAATGCAAAATATAGTGCTATACATATGCCCAACACATCAAAATAAACATATTTTTCACCAGCAAAAATAATCACCACTATTATCAGAATAGAAGCTAAAATAATTGTTAGTGCTTTATTGTTCGATACTATTCCCATTAAATATATAGGAATAAACAATAAGAACGCTATCATAATAACACTCATATCCATATGTTTTTCCTTTTCATACTTGTTGCAACTTTCTTATTACCTTTTAATCCTCCTAAATATACAAGAAATTCATTATATTCCTTTGAAACTTACAGATAAATTATGCTATTTACTTCGCTGCATAATCAGAGTATAATCCCCAAAACAAAATCAGGGAAAATATGCTTCAAAATATCTTCAAATCTCGTATTGCTCTTTTATATATCTTGTCAATATCTATGATATTTTCATTTTCCGCATGGATGTCACTCCTAAATAACTTTGTAGTCGAAGTTGGAAACTTTAATGGAAGTCAGATTGGATTTTTACAAAGTATAAGAGAGGTACCAGGTTTCTTATCCTTTGGTGTAGTTTTTCTTCTATTTTTTGTTTCACAGCAAAAACTGGCTTATATATCTATGATTATTCTAGGAGCTGGTGTTGCCTTTACTGGTGTATTCCCAAGCACAATAGGACTATATGCTACCACACTTGTCATGTCACTTGGTTTTCACTATTTAGCCACCATAAACCAGTCTCTATCCCTACAATGGTTAGATAAAAAAACTAGCCCTGTTACCCTCGGCAAAATAACAGCAGCAAACTCTTTTACAAAACTATTGGTTTTTGTACTTATATTTTTTATGATGAAATTTTATAGCGTAGAGTATAAAGAAGTTTACCTCATTTTTGGTGGTATAACTCTTATACTTGGCATCCTGTCTTGGATTTTATTTGAACATTTTAAAGATGATGTACCTCAAGAAAATAGACTTAAACTCAAAAAAGAGTATTGGCTTTTTTATGTACTTACCTTTTTTGCGGGTGCAAGACGACAGATATTTATAGTATTTGCTAGTTTTTTATTAGTTGAAAAATTTGGTGTCCATATAGAAAATATGGTTATACTTCTTTTTGTAAACTCCATATTAAATATATACTTAGCACCAAAAATAGGAAAGTATATAGTAAGATTTGGCGAAAGATTGGCACTTAGAGTAGAATATATTGGATTGATTATTATATTTACATCATACGCTTTTGTAAGTAGCGTACATGTTGCGTATATTTTATATATATTTGACCATCTTCTTTTTTCTATGGCAATCGCACTTAAAACCTATTTTCAAAAGATAGCAAATCCAAAAGATCTAGCAAGTGCAAGTGCTGTTAGTTTTACCATAAATCATATAGCAGCTGTATTTTTGCCTGTACTCTTAGGTATTCTCTGGCTCAAATCTAGCTCTTGGGTTTTTGTTATAGGCTCACTCATAGCAGTTTGCTCTTTTGCCCTATCTTTTTTGATACCGCAAGAACCGAAAATAGGAAATGAAACCACTTTATCTAAAATATAGAGAGCCCTGTTTTTGTTGTAAACAGTTCTAATGCCTTTGTGCCTACCAATGAATTTCCTTTAGTGTTTAATCTTGGAGACCAAACACAAATAGACATAAGCTCTGGAACTATCGCTACAATACCACCTCCAACACCACTTTTCCCAGGTAGTCCAACTCTATATGCAAAATCACCAGAAGCGTCATAATGTCCACAAGTCAGCATCAAAGAGCTAACTCTTTTTGCCTGTGATTCACTTAAAAATCTTTTTTTGGTAATGGGGTCAACTCCATGATTTGCGAGATATAATACTGCTCTGCTTAACTCTTTGGTACTCATAGATATGGAACACTGTTTAAAATAAACATCCATAACTTCACCTATATCATTTGTTATATTATTAAAACTTTTCATCATATTTACCAAAGCAATATTTCTAAAACCAAACTTTGCTTCTGAGACCGCAACCTCTTTATCATAATTTATCTCACTATTATCACAAGTTTTTTTGATAAAATCTAATATCTTTAAAAAAGTTTTGCCTCTATATTTTGACTCTAATAAATCAGTTATGACAATGGCTCCCGCATTTATAAAAGGGTTTCTTGGAATGCCATTTTCATACTCTAATTGCACTAAAGAATTAAAAGGGTTACCTGATGGCTCATGATTTACACGCTTATATATCTCTTTTTCGTACATTGGCAAAGTCATTGAATATGTAAAAACCTTTGAGATACTTTGTATGGAAAATTTTTCTTCGATATCACCTATTTCATAGGTTGTTCCGTCAAAAAGTTGTAAACTCATAGCAAAATGACTCGGATCTACTCTCTTTAAAGCAGGGATATAATCAGCCACTTTTCCTTTTTTGAAAAGTGGTTTTATCTCTTTTTTTATCTCTTTTAAAATCTTTTGGTAATTCACTCTTTATCCTCCAATAAAACTATGTCTACTTCTTCACTATCAAAATCACTATAAGTTATCTTGCTATTTTTTAGCGATTTTGTAGTTTTTGCACCAAGAGTTTTTAAATCTTCAACCCGCTTCATGAGATTTCCATTGCCAGTTGCGAATTGAGTTTTCGCACTCTCATAAGTATTACTTACTGTTTGAATTTGATTTCCCATCTTATCAAAACTTTGAGCAAAAATTACCATTTTATCATATAGCTTTCCAGCTGTATCGAACATCTTTATGGCATGAGAAGTTGACTGCTCACTTTGCCAAAAGAGATAAATAGTACGCAAAGATACTGTCAAAGTTGAGGGAGTTACTATGGCAATATGTTTATTTAATGCATACTCATACAAACTTTCATCTTCTTCAATAGCAAGTGCAAAAGCCCCCTCTATAGGTACAAACATAAATATATACTGCAAAGTTCCTAATTTATATTGCGAATAATCCTTAGAATCAAGCGTATCTATATGATTTTTAAAAGATTCAACAACAGCTTTTGCTTTTATATGCCTTTGCTTGTCATCATCTGCTTTTATATAACTATCATAATCATTTAAAGAGACTTTGGAATCTACTATAATAGTTCTGTTTTGTGGCAATTTTACAACAACATCAGGTCTCTTTATGTTGCCGTTATCATCTCTATAACTCTCTTGTGTCTCATAATGTTTACCTTTTAATAAACCAGAAAACTCCAAAACACTCTCTAAAATCATCTCTCCCCATCGTCCCTGAGTCTGTTTTTTACCTTTTAATGCTTGAGTAAGATTTTTTGCTTCATTTCCTATATTTATGCTCATTTTTGTAACTTGCTCTATTTCTTTTGAGAGTTCAGCAAATTTCTTGGTACTATTTTCTTGTGAATTTTCAACTTTTTGCTTAAAAGAGTCCAAGTTTTCTTTAAAAGGTTTAAGGAGCCCATCTAGGGATTTCATAGAGGTTTCGTCAAATTTTTTAAGCTTACTCTCTAGCATCTTTTGCATAATCTCATTTATCTTTAACTCCAACCTTCTGCTTTGTTCATCTAAATCATCTTTTAATCTCTTATTTCCTTCCTTTTGTGCTTCTAGTTGGGCTTTATGCTTTGAATTTGAAGATCTAAGTGAGTAGATTTCATCATGCATTTGATTTATCTTGTTATTAGCATCCATTAGGTTGGATTTATAATTTGCAATCTGTTTTTCATGGATATCTTCCACCTTTAGCATTAATTGTGTTGATCCATTTTCTAAGTTTTTTTTCTCAGATGCTATATTGTCTAAATCTTTTTGCTTTTGAGCTAATAATATATCTCGTTGAAAAATTATATTTTTTTGTTTTTCCACAATATCCAAAAGTTCATCAATCTCCTTTTGCAATTTTTTTGTTCTTAGTTTTAAAATATACACAATCCATGCCGCTAAAACTAAAACGAAAATAACTAAAATTGATATTGTGATGTATAAAATATTTATTTGCACACTATTTTTCCTAGATTTTTTGTTATTATACAGTTTATCACTTTAATCTTTAAGAGTTTTTTGAGTAGAATTACATCCAATTATAATAAAAAGGAAAAAAATGACAAAGATACTATTTGGTGCTATTTTACTCATTGGGTCGCTTTTTGCTAAAGAGACACTTACTATTTACACATATGATTCCTTTGCTGCCTCTTGGGGTCCTGCTCCACTTATAAAGAAGGCTTTTGAGAAAAAATACAACTGTACTTTAAAGTTTGTAGCAACCACTAGTGCTATCGGAGCTTTTAGAAAGGTACAACTTGAGGGTAAAAACACTAAAGCAGATATAGTCTTAGGACTTGATACAAATACCGCTGAACTTGCTAGACATAGTGGACTTTTTGCCAAACATCATACCAACACTTCTAAACTTAGTTTACCAATCAAGTGGAGTGATGATACATTTGTACCATTTGATTATAGTTATTTTGCCTTTGTTTATGACTCAAACAAACTCAAAAATCCTCCTAACTCCTTCGATGAATTGGCAAATATGCCAAAAAACTTTAAAATAATCATTGAAGACCCACGAAGTTCAACTCCTGGACTTGGGCTTCTTTTATGGATAAAAGCAACCTATAAAGATAGAGCTGGAGCATACTGGAGAAAATTAGCCCCTCATATACTTACCATTACAAAAGGTTGGTCAGAGGCTTATAATCTTTTCTTAAAGGGCGAAGCAGATATGGTACTTTCATATACAACTTCTCCTGCTTATCATATCATAGAAGAGAAAAAATACAACTATAAAACTGCAAATTTTAAAGCTGGGCATTATGCTGGAATTGAAATAGCAGGTATACTAAAATCCTCAAAACATAAAAAGTTAGCAGGGGAATTCTTAGATTTTATGCTAAGTGATGAATTTGCAAATATTATACCTACTACAAACTGGTCATACCCTGTTGTAAAAACAAAAAAAGGTTTACCTGCTGGTTTTAGCTCTATTTATATCCCAACAAAGATGATTTTAATGGATGGAAAAACAGTAGAAAAAAACCGTAAAAAATATATAAATGAGTGGTTAAAAGCACTTGCAAAGTAGATGATAAAACGCTATATAAGATTTAGAGGCTCACTTATACCTGGGCTTCTTGTCTCTTGTGCTTTACTCACTCTTGCATTTGCACTTTTTATTACGCTCTATGGTGCAACAAACAGAGATAAGTCTATCTTCTTAGCTCTTAGCCCAAGAGTTGTAGGTTTGCTTAAATTTACAATTTTTCAAGCCACACTTTCTACTCTTTTTTCAATCTTGATAGGCGTACTTTTAGCATGGAGCCTATCTCATCAGCCCAAATTTTTTGCACGCTCTTTACTTATATCCCTCTTCTCTTCATCGCTTGTACTTCCAACCATCATCGTAGTTTTTGGATTGATCACGATTTTAGGTAGAAACGGTTGGTTAAATCACTTTAGTATCTATATTTTCAACCATTCATTTGAGGGATTTTTATATGGACTTAGCGGTATTTTGATAGCTCATGTCTATCTAAATGCCTCTTATGCCGCAAGATCACTTCTGCATAGTTTCGAAGCAATTCCAAAAGAGAAATACAAACTCGCCAAAAGTTTAGGTTTTAACCTATTTCAAAGATTTTGGTATGTAGAACTACCCGCAGTAAAGATGACAATTTTGAGCCTGTCTTCCGTTATATTTCTTTTATGTTTTACCTCTTTTGCTATTGTATTGATACTTGGTGGAAACCCTAGCTATAATACCCTTGAAGTTGCTATATATGAGGCTGTAAAATTAGATTTTGATATATCTTTAGCACTAGAGTTAGCTTTTGTTCAGCTAAGCATATCTATCATTTTAGTTTTCTTCTCTTCAAGTCTAAAAACAAATATTTCAAATATAAAAACACAATCTTCTCTTATACCTTGGAGAGAGTCTTTACTCGTTAGAATTTTGCAGATATTTACCATTTTTATCTTTGGTATTTTTTTCATTTTGCCGCTTATTGCCATAATAGCAGATGGCATAAATGCAGATTTTATAAAAATAGTAAAATCTGCTATTTTTATAAAATCTTTTTTTACTAGCACTATCATAGCCTCCATCTCAAGTATTATTACTGTGATATTTACACTATTTTTAAGTAGTGCAAAGAGAAATTTTGCTCTAAAATTAAGAATCCCGCAAAGCAAAATAGGAAAGTTACTTGAATTTCTCATCTCATTTTCGGGAACATTATATCTTGCTATTCCCTCCTTGGTTTTAGGCTTAGGGTTTTTTCTACTGTCTCAAAAGTTTATAGCCCCTCTCTCATTTTGGGCTACATTTGCAATTTTAAGTGCAAATGTTCTTATGTCCTTGCCTTTTTCTATTTCGGTCATATATCCAGCCATGCTAAAAACAGCAACAAAATATGATAAACTCTGTTTTTCATTGGATATCAAAGGGTTTCAAAGATGGAAATATTGTGAATGGCCTTTTTTAAGAGAATCTATAGGCTATGTGGTTGCTTTATCATTTTGTCTTTCACTTGGTGATTTAGGAGTTATATCTCTCTTTGGAAATCAAGATTTTTCAACTCTGCCTTGGTATCTGTATGGTCTTATGGGCTCATATCAAAATAGTGATGCATCAGGAGTTGCACTTATTTTACTAAATCTTACACTAAGCGTTTTTATACTTGTACCAAAACTATTTACAAAGGGAATTTTTGTTAAAAGTTAATAATATATCATACAGATACAAAAGTGAAAATCAAGAAAATATATATAACTTTTCATTAGAAGCAAAATGCGGTGAAGTGATCGGCATTATTGGAGCGAGCGGAAATGGGAAATCAACTCTACTTGACCTGATATCTGGTTTTTTATCGCCTACTTCTGGAAATATAACCTATAATGACAAAAACTTAACTAACTTAGCACCACAAAAGAGACCTATAACTATACTTTTTCAAAATTATAATTTATTTGAGCATTTGAGTGTAGAGAAAAATATCTTACTTGGGGTTGAGAGTAAAAACAAAAAAGAGGATCTTCAAAAAACTCATAAAATACTAAAAGAAATAGGGCTAGAAGGATTTGAAAAAAAGAGAGCTTCTTTGCTTTCTGGTGGTCAGCAACAAAGAGTAGCCCTTGCAAGAGCACTTCTTAGAGATAAGCCAATACTACTGCTTGATGAACCATTTACAGGACTTGATTTTGAAACAAGAAAAAATATGTTAAAGCTTGTAAAAAATATCACTAAATCAAAAAGATTATCTACGCTTATGGTAACTCATGAGTTAAATGATTGCAAGCAAATAGCAAACAAAGTTTATGAAATAAAAAATGGAAAATTAACACTACTTTAGATATAATTTAGCTCAATTTTAATAAAAAGGTAAAAAAATGAGTTTAAAAACATATGAATATTCACAAGAAGAGCTAGATAAATTTGCTTGGGCTATCATAAAAACAAAAGATGGTGAAATGAGAGTAAAACTCTATGTGCAAGAGACTCCAAATACTGTAGCAAACTTTGCTAGCCTGGCAAATGATGGCTTTTATAATGACTTAAGTTTTCACAGAGTCATTCCTGGATTTGTAGCACAAGGTGGGTGTCCTTTGGGAACTGGTACAGGTGGTCCTGGTTGGAGTATAGCTTGTGAGTGTGATAACCAAACTAGCAAACACTCGAAAGGCAAACTATCTATGGCTCATGCAGGAAGAGACACAGGTGGAAGTCAATTTTTCATCAGCTACAATAATCTTCCTCACTTAGATGGTGTTCATACTGTATTTGGTGGCATAGAAGAAGGGGATGAAGAGAGCATGAAAGTGCTTGATGCCATAAATCAAGATGATAAAATCCAAAGCATAGAGATAAAAGAGAATTTATAGCAAAAGAGTGATTATTTCACTCTTTTTTTCTTTGTAGCTAACTGCATATATAACCACAAAAGCCCCAAAAGAGATATCAAAATAATTGGTGCCAACCATGGGTTTGATGATATATATTTACTGATATTCACTAGGGTTTCCCCCGCTTTATAGCTTATTATTGCAACTGCTAAACTCCAAATTGCAGCTGAAATAATATTTAAAATATTGAATTTAAATGCACTATATTTAGTAAAACCTATCGCTATTGGAATCAGAGTTTTTATGCCATAAACAAATTTTTGAAAAAATATAATCTTATCTCCATATTTTTTCATCAAAATATGACTAAGTGCTAGTTTTCTCCTATGTTTTTTAAGATAAGGCATCATTTGGTATTTATTGTATCTACTTATATAAAACAGTAAAGAGTCACCAATTGCATTTGCCACAAAAGCCACCAAAATAGACATACTCAAATCCATCTGACCTGAGTATGAAAGTGCACCAGCTGCAATCAAAGCAACCATACCACCACCTAGTGAATATATAAACAATATAATATACCCATAAGTTGATAGTGAATTTAATACATCTTGCAAATTATTCCTTTATTACGCTAATTGCTTTAAAAAACTCTTTTATAGCATAAGAATCTTCTTTTCTTTTTGAATTTACTATCTCTTTTGCACTTATACCATTGCCATAATATTCAATATTTTTATCATTATCTTGATTTATAACAGCTCCTTTTAGCGAGGCTCCCAAAAATAGACCTTCTGATTTTCTATATGAAAAAACTTCGGCACTAAAATCAATTTTACTATTTTTTTCAAAAGTTTTAGCAAGCGGGCCAGCTGATATGGATGCATCTATACCCATAGTGATACTTCTAGTTAAAAGTGACTCTACACTCTTTTGGCTATTAAATATAAGAAGTACGGAATTTATATCAAAACCAAATTGCCAGCCAACGCTTCCACCACTAAGCTTTACAAAAAAAGGATTGCTCCAAGTACCATCACTCTTTTTAATACTTGCTACTCCCTCCCCATACTCTCCACCGATAAAAAACCCAACTCTTTTTGTATCTGGAATAACCACAACTGCAAGAGCTTTTTGCACAATAGATTTTGGTATCTTGTTTTCAGTTCTTAGCATATCTTTTAAATTGTTTGCTGACTCTAGTAGCTCTTCCCTTGCTCCAGCAAATAAATTGGCTGTAAACAACAAAACAAACATAAATAGATAAATTAACTTTTTCATCTCTAAACTCCTTTTGTATAGCTATAAAATGTTCCCTCTAAGCTCATAAGCTCATCATGAGTACCCTCTTCTTCTACCACTCCACGATTTAGCACATAGATATAATCTGCTTTTCTTATCGTGCTTAATCTATGTGCAATTATAATTGTAGTTTTATTTTCTAAATAACTATTTAATGACTCAAAGAGCCTATTTTCGGTATGCACATCTAGTGCTGATGTAGATTCATCTAATATCACTATATTTGCATTTTGCACTATCATCCTAGCGATAGAGAGTCTTTGCCTTTGCCCGCCAGAGAGTTTTACTCCACTTCTACCAATTTTTGTTTCAAGTCCATCTTCTTGGTTTTTTATAAAATCACCTAATTGAGCAATTTTTAGAGCATTTAAAAGCACACTATCGTCTATATTTGCTCCAAAAGTTAGATTTGCTCTAATTGTATCATTAAACATTTGAGGATTTTGCAAAACAAGATAGACATGGTCTCTAACAGTATCTAAACCAATCTTTTTGATAGAACACTCATCATATAATATATCACCTTTTTTAAAGGTGTATAAACCTACCAAAAGATTTGCTAACGTAGTTTTTCCACTCCCACTAGCTCCAACTATCGCAATTTTACTCCCTTTTTGAATACTTATATTTATATTTTCAAGTATATTTTTGCTATCATCATAGGCAAAACTGAGATTTTTAACTTCTATTTTATTTGCTCTGTTTTGTGCAAAAGGATTGCATATATGAGCATATTTTGGTTCACGCTTTAGTGCAAATATAGAGTTTATCCTCTCTAAAGATTTTTTTGCATTATGATACGCATATTGCATATTTAAGATATCTTGTATAGGAGTCATCATAACCCACAAATACCCAAAAATTCCAAACATTAAACCAATAGTCAAATCAGAATATGCTACTACCAATATACTTGCTGCTCTAAAAATCTCAAAACCAGATAAAAAAATAAGAAAAGAGAGTCTATTTGCACCATCACTTTTATATGTAAACTCTATGGATTTATCTTTTATTTCCCTTGCACTATCAATAACTCTTGAAAAATAGTTTTTATCTTGATTTGACGCACGAATTTGTGCAAAAAGCTCTAATGTCTCATTTAAAGATTCTTGAAATACTTCAAAAGTTCTATTTTGATTTTTTTTCAAGATTGAAACTCTTTTTGCTATTTTGGTTGTAAAAACAATAACAAATGGGTTCAAAATCAATATAAAAAGCGCTAATTGCCAATGAATTAACAATAAAACAACACCAACGCCGATAATAGTTAGGATTGATATTATCAATCGACTAACAAAAGAACCTAGAAAATTTTCTATGGTATCAACATCTACAACCATCAAAGAAGCACTCTTGCCTGAACCAAAAAATTCTAACTCATTTATTGAAACTCTGCTCAAATGATTTAACAAATCCTCTCTTAACTTAAAAGAGATATTTTTAGAAACTATGGTGAAAAGTTTTGTTTGGTAGTAGTTAAATATAAAAAATAGAGCTCTTAAAACTATCACGACAACAAGCATAATACCAACATAAACATATGGTTTTGAAGTATGGCCTAAAAAAGCATCTATGGTTTGTACAACAATTCCAGATTTTTTAAGCAAAACTTCATCCACGAGAACTGGCATGATAAGCGGAGCTGGTGTGCTGATAATCACAGCCAAAAGAGCCAACATATTTGCTATTATCAGCTCTTTTTTATATTTTTTAGCTTCTGTAAAAAATGTCTTGAAGCTATACATTTATCTTAAATCCTCTAATACAGAATTATCTAGCGAAGTCGATAGATCGCACTTCCCTTATAACATTTACTTTTATCTCTCCTGGATATTGTACTTTTTCTTCTATCTCTTTTGCTATCTCTTTTGCTAAAAGTACAGCTTCATCATCATTTACTAGCTTTGCGTTTGCTATAACTCTTATCTCTCGTCCTGCATTTATAGCATAGGCTTGTTTTATACCATCTTTATCAGTTGCTATCTCTTCAATACTTTGAACTCTTTTTAGAAATGCTTCAAGCACCTCTCTTCTAGCTCCAGGTCTTGCGGCCGAGAGTGTATCTGCAGCACAAACCGCAGCTGACTCTACGCTTGTTGGCTCTTCATGCCCGTGGTGAGCATAAATAGCATTTATAACTGCCTCTTTTTCTTTATATCTTTTACATATATCCGCACCTAAATCCACATGACTTCCAGGAAAATCATGAGTTAAAGCTTTTCCTATATCATGAAGTATTCCTGCCCGTCTAGCTAACATTTCATCACCACCACATTCAGCAGCTATTATCCCCGAAAGATGAGCAACTTCAAGTGAGTGACCTAGTGCATTTTGTCCATAACTTGCACGAAATTTTAATCTTCCTATGAGTTTTACAATTTCAGGATGAATTTTTGTTAATCCTAAATCCATAATAATATTTTCACCCTCTTCAATCAAACTCTTGTCAAACTCTTCTTTCGTTTTTTCATAAATCGCTTCTATTCTAGCTGGTTGAATTCTTCCATCTTCAACAAGAAGTTCTATAACTTTAGTCGCAACTGCTCTTCTGTATAGATTAAAACTACTCAAAATGATAGCATTTGGTGTGTCATCTATTATGATATCAACTCCCAAAAGCATTTCAAGGGCTTTAATATTTCTACCCTCTTTGCCAATAATTCTGCCCTTTAATTCATCATTCTTGATATTTACCACATTTATAAGTCGCTCAGCTGCAAATTCGCCAGCAAATCTAGATGTAGCTTGAGCTAAGATATAATTTACTCTTCTTCTGACATCTTGCTTTGCTTCTTCTTCATATTTTCTTACTATATGAGCTATTTCTGAGCGAGACTGCTCTTCAACTTTTTTAAGGACGATATCCTTAGCTTCATTTTGTGTAAGACCAGCTGATTTTTCAAGCACATTTAAGGCTTCTTGTACTTTAATAGAGTACTCATTTTTGAGTTTTACACCCTCTGCATATAATTCTTTCGCCTCTTTTTGGATATTTCCGAGTTCACTTTTATCTCTATTTATCTTTTTGAGTTCTTCTTTATAGTGTTCCTCTTGTTTTTCTAACTCAAGCATCTTTTCAGAGTGCTCTTTTTTAAAGGTTATTAATTTATCCTCATATTTTTGTCTTGCACTAAACTCCGCTTCTTTTACTTTGATATTGCTATTTTTAAGTATCAATTCCGCTTCATACTCTATCGCTTTTGCTTTTGCTTTTGCTTGCTCTACATGCACCTCATAACTTGCCGCATCCATTTTTTTGGCAATAAAAAACCCAACACTAGCACCCACTAAGGCACTAGTACCCACTACTACTGATTCTAATATCATATTTTCCTCTTCTAATTGTTTTATAGGGGGTTATATAAATATCTGCTTGTATGTCATAAGCTTCGCCCACACATGAAGGAGTAAAACACTCAATTAACTCTACAAATGCAATTTTTGGTCTATAGTTAAGAGATTCAAAAAATCTATCGTACATCCCTTTTCCAAAACCAACTCTTCTAAATGCCCCATCCACCCCAAGGACTGGAACAATGGCTAAATCTATCTTTTTACCTCTAGCATAAGAGTTATTAGGTTCAAATATATTAAACCTTTTCTTAAATAGTGGCAACCTAAATTTTACCATTTTAAAGCTGACACCTTCCATAAACGGCACAAAAATAGTAAACCCTTCTGTTTTTCTCAACTTTTGTAACACTTTTCTTATATCTATCTCTTTATCTAAAGGCAGATACAAAAGTATATTTTTAGCCTTGATATCATCTACGTACTTTAGTATCTTTTGGCTTACTAAAGTATCTCTTTTTATTTTACTTTGTTTAAGAGCTTTTTTAAGTCTCTTCTTGCACTCTTTTCTAAAATCATTCTTATTTTCAAAAGTCATCTTCATATCTTTTAAGTAATATTTTTATATAATACTACCCTTATTATTATAAAAAGGTTTTTATAAATGAAAAAAATTATGTATGTATCTCTATTTGTTATCTCTATTTTATTTACAGCTTGCTCAAATAATTCTGATAAAACAACCGCAGATACAAACAAACAAGCAAAAACAGCAAAAACAAATATTAACGGCACTTTCACACTTAAAGATGTTAATGGAAATAAGATAAAAGTCACACCAACAAAAAAAGGTTTTATATTTTCAAATGCAAAAAATAAACTAGTATTGGTTAGTTTTTTTGCCACTTGGTGTCCTCCTTGCAAGGCTGAAATCCCACACTTAAATAATCTACAAGAAAAATACAAAAAAGACATAACTATTATTGGTGTTTTGCTAGAACAAAATAGAGATAATGACGAAATTAAAAATTTTATCAACACTTATGCGATAAATTACACCATCACCAACTCACCTGGAAACAGACAACTAGCTATCTCTGTTGGCGGTGTTAGCAGTATTCCCTTCATGATAATGTATGACAAAAAAGGAAATTATGTTACAAATTATCTAGGAGCTGTTCCTGAAGAAATGATAGACTCCGATATAGAATCAGCACTAAAAAAATGATAAATTTAATCAAAAAAGGTTTAGGCAAAACTCTTAATGTTATTAAAGATGTCTTGCCAGAAAAGGTACAAAAGATTGAAAAAGAGCTCTTGGAAGAGATTTTAATTGAATCTGATGTTCCTTATGAATTAGTAGAAGAGATTATCTACTATCTACCCCCACAAAACAAAGTTGAAGAAAAAGATGTAAAAAGAGTTTTAAAATCATATTTTATATATGATATTTCAAAAGTAAAAGTAGTAGAAAAACCATTTGTTGACCTAGTCATTGGAGTTAATGGAGCGGGAAAAACTACGACAATAGCAAAACTTGCAAACATCTATAAAAAAGCTGGCAAAAAGGTACTTTTAGGGGCTAGCGATACCTTTAGAGCTGCAGCAATTGAACAACTAACTAGATGGGCAAATAGACTAAATATCCCAATAGTTTCGACCAAACAAGGTCATGACCCCTCAGCAGTAGCATTTGATGCTATAAGCTCTGGTACAGCAAAGGGTATGGACAATATCATAATAGATACGGCAGGCAGACTTCACAATCAAACAAATCTTTCAAATGAGTTAAAAAAGATAGTTCGAATTTGCGATAAAGCTAAAAGTGGTGCACCAAATAGAAAAATCTTAATACTTGATGGCACACAAGGAACTTCAGCGATAAATCAGGCAAAAGCTTTCAATGAGATAATTGGAATCGATGCTATCATAATAACTAAATTAGATGGGACAGCAAAAGGTGGCTCTTTATTTGCAATAGCAAAAGAGTTAAAACTTCCAATTTTATATATCGGTATTGGCGAAGGAGAAGATGACCTTATTTCTTTTGATGCTGATGAGTATATAGATACAATTTTGAGTTCAATATTTATTAAAAACGATGGCGAAAACTAAAACTCTATTTGAGTGTCAAGCATGTGGACATCAAAGCAGCAAATGGCTTGGAAAATGCCCAAATTGTGGTGCTTGGGATCAATTTATGGAATTAAATTCTAAGCAAATTGAAATCTTAAAAGAGATAACTCCAAAAAGAAAAGATTATGTTGGTGCTCTTCCTATCACTCAAATAGAGCAAGAAAAGATACAAAGATACTCTTCTTGTGATAAAGAGCTTGACCTTGTTTTAGGTGGTGGCATCGTCAATGGAAGTATGATTTTAGTCGGCGGAAGCCCTGGCGTTGGTAAGTCAACTCTGCTTTTAAAGATAGCTGGAAACTTAGCACAAAAAAACAAGAGAGTTCTTTATGTAAGTGCAGAAGAGTCAGCAAGCCAGATAAAACTTCGCTCAAACAGACTTCAAAGCAATAGCGACAATTTGTATCTTCTCTCAGAGATAAGATTAGACATCATCTTTGATGAGTTAAATAAACATAACTTTGATGTTCTCATTGTTGACTCTATTCAGACGGTTTTTAGCGATAAGCTAACTGCAGCTCCAGGAAGTGTATCTCAAGTACGAGAAATCACATTTGAGCTCATGAGATATGCAAAAGACAATGGTATAGCTATATTTATCATAGGGCATATCACAAAAGACGGTTCTATTGCAGGTCCTAGAGTGCTTGAGCATATGGTTGATACTGTTTTGTATTTTGAGGGCGACTCTTCAAGAGAGTTAAGACTTTTAAGAGGTTTCAAAAACCGTTTTGGCTCAACAAGTGAAGTTGGAATCTTTGAGATGACAAAAAAAGGATTGATAAGTGCAAAAGATATTTCCAAAAAATTCTTCACAAGAGGAACTGCCCAATCAGGCTCAGCCACAACAGTTGTAATGGAAGGCTCAAGACCAATTATTCTTGAAGTACAAGCATTAGTAAGTGAAAGCGGTTATCCAAATCCAAAAAGAAGTGCAACAGGATATGAATTAAACAGACTAACTATGTTACTAGCTTTGCTTGAGCGAAAACTAGACTTACCCTTTAATCAATATGATGTCTTTATAAATATAGCTGGAGGAATTAAAATAAGCGAAACAGCCGCAGATCTTGCCATAATAGCTGCAATAATCAGTAGCTACAGAGACAGACCAATAAGCAAAGATACTATATTTTTAGGTGAAGTAAGCTTAATAGGCGACATAAGAGATGTTTTTAGCCTAGATACAAGACTCAAAGAGGCAAAATCTCAACACTTCAAAAAAGCAATAGTACCAACCTTACCAATCGAAGAAATTGAGGGAATAAAATGTTATAATATCGATGAAGTTCCAAAGCTTATAGAGTGGATGTAAAAAAAGTTAAATTTTACGATATATAGACAATACTTAAAAGGAGCCAACAATGGCAGATAAAAAAACAGATGAAGAAGTTGTAGAGAAAAAATCTGGTGGAAGTATGGTACTTATCATAGTAATTATCCTCTTGGTTTTATTGCTTATTGGTGGTGGACTTGTGGCATATTTTTTATTAAATGGAAATGATCCACAAATGCAAAATACTTCATCAAGTACTACAAAAAGTATGCAAGCTACTAAAAGATCAAGTATCACAAAAAGATCTACTGATTATCTAACAGTAGGTCCTATGTATCCCATGAGTCAATTTATTGTAAACCTACTAAGTGAAAATGGTAGTAGATTTTTGAAAACTACCATAAATCTAGAGATGGATAAACCAGAACTATCCAACGAGCTAGATAAGAAAAAGCCACTCATCCGAGATATAATTATACGCATACTCTCATCAAAAACTTTTGAAGAAGTAAGTACCATGAAAGGCAAAAGCAGATTAAAAGATGAGATAGTTAATAAGGTAAATAATGTTTTGGCTGATGGTCAAATCAGAGATGTATTTTTCACAGATTTTATCGTTCAATGATTGGTATAGATTTAGTAAAAATAGATAGAATAAAAAACTTTACTGAGCGATTTGGAGACAAATCGCTCAGTAAATTCCTTAGTGAAGACGAAATAAAACTAGCAAACTCTACAAGCACGATAGCTGGTTTTTGGGCAGCAAAAGAGGCAATTTCAAAAGCACTAGGTCTTGGAATTAGCAAAAAATGTGGATTCTTTGATATAAAAATCTACAAAGATGAAAAAAATAAACCCTATTTTAAACTTTCAAAACATCTAATAAAAGAGTTTACTATCATCGACTTAGACTTATCCATCACTCACGATAGTGGCTTCGCAATAGCCGTAGCAACTATTCAAAGAAAATCAGACAAAAAAAATCTCTTTTTCTAGTATTGCCTAATTATTAATACTTTTATTACAATGAATTATAAATTTTTATGTTATAATTGTTAGAGTTTCTGTAAATATTATAGAGCAGACAGTTTAAGGATTTGTTTGGTGAAAAAAACTCAAAAACATTTTAATAAGAAAAAATCAAAAACTATACTCATAATAGAAGATTCAAAACTCTTCCAAAAAGTTTTAGAAAAGGGCTTAAATAATTTAAACTATCAAGTCACACTTGCTGAAAACTTAGAAAATGCCTTAGCTATTTTAGACAAACAAACTTTTGATATGATAGTTTTAGACTTAAACTTACCAGATGGAGAAGGCGAGGATATACTTAACAATCTAAACATTCACAAAAAACTAAAAATTATCGTTTATACTTCTGATAAAGATGAAGGCAGAAGAGATGAGTGGTTTCGCTATGGAGTACTCAACTATCTATCAAAAAGCGACCCATTATCTTTTGTTATTAATGAAATTGACAGAACAATTAAAACTGTGATAGAAAATACAAAGTACAAAATACTAGTTATAGATGATTCTCGCTTTATCTGCAAACAAATTAACTCCCTACTAAAAGCATATAACTACCAAATTTTTATAGCTCTTAATGGGAGAGCAGCAAAAAAAGAGTTAAACACAACTGAATTTGATTTAATTATTTTAGATTTAGAACTTCCTGATATAAATGGGATAGAGATATTGAAAATAATTAGAAAAACCAAATCAATATTTCAAGTCCCA
>CAZRAK010000022.1:0-7498 GCA_964598135.1 uncultured Campylobacterales bacterium | reverse complement strand
AATATAGAATCATATATTGCCATACGAGAAGATGTGACACAGATTGAAAAAGCTAGGATTTTATCACAAAAATCAGCACAAGCCAAATCGGAATTTTTAGCAAATATGAGCCATGAGATTAGAACTCCATTAAATGCAATAGTTGGCTTTGTTGAACTGCTTAAAGAAGAAAATAGCAGTAAAGAGTCTACACAATACATTGATATTATAGAAAAATCTAGCCAAAGCTTACTTCAAATCATAGAAGACATACTTGATTTTAGCAAAATAGAGAGTGGAAAACTTGAAGTTGATAAAATCGATTTTGATTCAAAACTTGAATTCAAAGTTATCACTCATCTTTTTTTGGCAAAATGCTCAGAAAAAAATATAAATCTGATTTTAGATATTGATGAAGGTTTACCTCCTATAATAAATACTGACCCACTAAGAGTAAAACAAGTCATAGCAAATCTTTTAAGTAATGCTATTAAATTTACAGATAATGGCAAAAGTATAAAGATATCAATATCATACAAAAATGGTTTTTTACAAGTATTAGTGAAAGACGAGGGCAAAGGAATAGCAAAAGACAAACTTAAACATATATTTAAAGCATTTAGCCAAGAAGATACATCAATCACAAGAGGATATGGTGGTACAGGACTTGGTCTATCTATAAGTTCACAATTAGTAAAACTTTTAGGTGGAAAATTAAAAGTCAAGAGTGAACTAAATGTTGGAAGCGAATTCTCTTTTTGCATTCCCATTAATGTTGGTAAAGTACCTAAAATTATAAGTAAAGATTTTCAAAATATAAGTTTTAGAGGAAATAAGATTTTACTTGTTGAAGACAATAAGTCAAACCAACTATTTATGACCCTTTTACTCAAAAAACTAGATTTGGAACTTGACATAGCAAATAATGGCTTCGAAGCCATTGATAAATTTAAACAAAATAGATATGACTTGATACTGATGGATGAAAATATGCCAAAATTAAATGGTATAGAAGCAACCAAAAAGATACTGCAGATAGAGAAAAAATCTGGTTTAAATCATACGCCTATCATATCTTTGACTGCAAATGCTCTAAAAGGGGATAGACAAAAATTTTTGAAAGCTGGCATGGATGAATACTTGACAAAACCACTTAAACGCAATACTTTAAGCAAAATACTCGGAAAATTTCTGAAATAAACAAGGAGAAGATATTGAAATATACAGTAGATTTACAAAAAATTGCAAATGAATTGGATTTTGACTTAGAAGATATTAAAATATTACTTGAAGTATTTTTAAATAGTGCCAAAAATTCTTTAAACAAGATGGAAAAAGCTATAAAAGCAAATAATAATGAAGATATCTTTTACTGTGCTCACGACATCAAGGGAAGCTCTTTAAATCTTAGATTAACAAATATATCCAATCTCTCTAAAGAAATAGAAACAATAGCAAAAAATAATGAAAATATTGATTACCAAAGTAAGTATGAAAATCTAAAACAGATAATTACCAATATCACTTGGGAGAGCAGTTAAGTATGGTTGAACACTCTTTGATACTAATAGTTGATGATTTGATAGACAACAGACTTATGGTAAAAATGGTTCTAAAAAATGAAAAATATAAATTCATAGAGGCTACAAATGGAAAAGAAGCTTTAGTCCAAGCAAAAAAATACAATCCAGATGTAATTTTACTAGATGCTCTGATGCCAATCATGAATGGTTACAAATTTGCAAAACAATTAAGAAAGATAGAAAAATTCAAAAGAACACCAATTTTAATGATAACAAGTCTTACTGAAAAAGAGGATAAATATAAAGCCATACAAAGTGGTGTAAATGATTTTATATCCAAACCTTTTGACACATTAGAATTAAAAATCAGATGCAAATCTTATGCAAACCTATCAAAGATCAATAAAGAGTATATCTTAGCAAATAAAAATCCAAATACAAATTTGCCTAATAAATTGGTCTTGATGAATGATATAAAAACATGTAAAAACCCTTTTATGATACTTTTTAGAATTCAAGACTATGAGATACTTCAAGAATTTTACTCTGAAGAGTTAACAAACAAGATAGAGATTGAATTTGCAAAGAAAATACCAAATTTGTTACCTTTAAATTGTTTAAACACTACTTTATATAATACAAACGAGGGAGAATTTGCGTTTTTAAAAGATATGAAAGAGGAAGAATTTTCTTACGAAAGAGCACTAAATATCTGTACTCAAATTCACAACAATATACATCTGCATATCATATCGTTAAGTGGATATGAATATAACTTAAATATTGTACTGAGTTTTAGCTATGGCGGTTCAAAGATTTTTGAACATGCAAGAGCTAGTCTAAATTATGCAATAAAAGAAAAAATAAGCATAGTATTTGCAAACGATATAATAGAAAATATTAGAAATAATGCCCAAAACAATATAAAAATAATCCAAAAAATAAAAAAAGCATTGGAAGAAAATAGTGTAATTTCATATTTTCAACCTATATATAACAATAAAACAAAAAGTATAGAAAAATACGAATCTCTTGTGCGAATTATAGATGAAGATGGCACAATTATCTCTCCTTTTTTATTTTTAGAAATAGCAAAAACAGGTGGATACTATACAAAAATAACAAAAAGAGTGTTGAAAAATAGTTTTAAAATGGCAGAAATAAGTTCTAAAAAAATCTCTATAAATCTATCTTCAATCGATATTGAGCATGAAAAAATTACTAATCTAATTTTAGATTACTTTGAAAATAATCCAGAAATTGCAAAAAAAATAACTTTTGAACTTCTTGAAGATGAAAATATAAAAAATTTTAATAAAGTAAAAAAGTTTATAACAAAAGTAAAAAGTTATGGAACTCAAATTGCTATTGATGACTTTGGAGCAGGATACTCAAATTTTGAAAGACTTTTAGAGTTTAAGCCCGATATTTTAAAGATAGACGCAAGTTTAATAAAAAACATAGAAACGAGCGATTTAAATAAAAAAATTGTAAAAACTATGCAAAATTTTGCTAAAAGTATGGGCATAAAAACTGTCGCGGAATTTGTTTCAAATAAAAATATTTTTGATATTGTAAATGAAATTGGTATAGATTACACACAAGGTTATTTTATAGGCAAACCAAAAACAACTATCGACTCCGAAAACATGCCATCTTAAATCTCTCTCCCATCATGGATGGGTCTATTAGAATTTTTACCTTATTTATCTCTTGTTCGTATGCCTCTTTTGAGGAATTTTTTTGTAGTATTTCTAGTAATTGTGCTAAACCAAAATTCATCAATGCTGAAAATTGCGTCTCAAAAGACTCTAGTTTTGCACCACTTTTTTCATATGCTTTTATAAGATAATCAAAATTTACATCATATGTGATATCACTATTTTTGAAAAATTCATGGAAGCTTTTATCAATTTTTCCATCTTTTACAAAATTGGTTAAAGAGAAAAATGGATAAACATTATGCCTATTATATACTCTTAGAGAAAAATCGTCTCTAGCAAATCTATCTCCATAATCAAATGTTACAAACTCATATCTGTTAGCACTTTTACGCATGTTAGCTGCAAATTCTTCATAACCTACAGGTATTTCACCTTTATGTATATCATAACTTTTTGATAGATACTGGGCTATATCATCTAGTTTATCAAATTTTAGTTCATTTTCTTTTACAAAAAGCATTTTATTTTCTTTGATAACTTCACAAGGAAATGCATCGAAAATCTCGTTTGCGACAAAAAAAGCATCATCACATTTTAACTCTTGCAAATTGCTCACATGTGTTAGTTTTACAGCTTCACCAAAAGAATCATTAAAATATTGCAACTGCATTTTTCTATTTTCAATAAACGGCTCAACTATTATAAACTTTAAAGTTTTAAGAAGTTTTGGTTTTATCGTGTAAATAAATTGAATCATATCAGTTAATAAGTAACCCTTGTGTGCGCCAATCTCGACAACACTACAAGTTGGACTTAAAAATCCACTCTCTATAACATCTATAACTCTTTTTGCGATACTTCCACCAAAAAAGATACTGCTACTTACTGCGGTATAAAAGTCTCCTTTTTTACCGATATCTTTATGCTTTTTATAGTAGCCCTCGTCACCATAGAGCCAATCGTTCATATAGTCGCTAAATTTTACCATTCATTCTCGCGTATAATTCAAGTAGTGATATTTGGATATCTGTGCTAAAAATTTTAGCATCTAAACTCATAATTTTTTTAGAATTTTCAAGGGTATCTACATCATATATAGTTTTTTCTCCTGCTTTGTATGACTCTTTTGTGGATGTCAAAAGCGAATTGTAAAGCTTTAAATCACTATTTGCTATATCAACTTTTTGTTTTAAGAGTTTTATTTTGTTCACAATAGCATCATAATCCTCTTTTTGGGCTCTTTTTGTATCTTCTAATTCAAGTTTTGATTTTAGATACTCTAATCTTTTTATCTCTATTGTTCTACCTCTATTTAAATCAAATAATGGAATACTAAAATTCAAGCCATAAGTGGTATATTTCTTAGCTCCAAAATCATGAACATTGTAGTATCCAGCAGTTAGTGAAATAGTCGGCAAATAGCTAGATATTGTCATCTTTCTAAGATAATTATTTTTTATAATCTCACTATTTTTTTGTAAAATTGCCAATGATTTTTTTAAAAATTCAGACTCATTTATAAGCGAAAATGTTGGTACTGTAACCTTTCCATAATCCCTATCGCTATAAGATTTAAAAGTTTTTACAAGGTCAAACTTACTTGATTTCATATCTATTAAACCTTTTTGCAAAGAGTTTTCAGAAAGAATCGCTTGATTTAGGTAACTACTATCCAAAAAACCACTCTTATACTGCTCTTTTTTTCGCAATATATCTATCTTGGCATTATCTATCAAAAGCTTCTGTTTTTGTATCTGTAAATCTATTTTTTTTATGTTTAAAATTGACAATAATGCCGTTTTTATCTCTACTTGTTCGCTATTTTTAGTCAAAATTCTAAGCAAATCTCTATTTGCATTTGCATATTTGATAGCATAATAAATTCCTCCACTTTTAAATATAGGTTGATTTATAGAGATAGATAGAGTATTTGTCTCCTCCCGATTTTTTGACATAGCGTTGGTGTTACTATAACTAAATGAGCCTTTTACACTATTTATCCAACTCTTTTCTAAATTATCACTATTTAACTCATTTGTTTTTTTATCGTTACTTATAATGCTCTTTTTTAAACCAGAAAGTATATTATTGCCATTTGCAAAAAGATTCAAACCGATAAACAATAACCCAAAACTAAGAAATTTTATCAATCGCACTCTTCATCCTTTTAAATCCTTCATTAATCTCCTCCTTGCTAATTGTCAAGGGAGGTAGAACTCTTAGAGTATTTTTACCCGCTTTTAGCACTAAAAGCCCCTCGTCAAAGCAAGCTTTTATCGCTTCAGATAAAATTTTGGCATCTTTACACCTCAAACCTCTCATCAATCCAAGTCCCACATGTTCACTAAAAAGCTTTGGATAGCTTAAGCAAACTTCACCTAATTTTTGTTCAAAATACAAAAATGTCTCATCAAGCAAACCACTATCTTTATAACTCTCTAATATATCCAAAACCTCTAATCCTGCTCTCGTACTCAAAAAATTTCCGCCAAAAGTACTTCCGTGATCACCTGGTTCAAATATATCTTTATGCTTTGTCATCACAGCTCCAATAGGAACTCCACCAGCCAAACCTTTAGCAAGTGTGATGATATCTGGTTCAATATTATAAAGATTTGTTGCTAAAAATTCACCACTTCTATATATGCCTGTTTGCACCTCATCAACTATAAGCAAAAGTTCTTTTTCTTTTAGAAAGTGGGCTAACTCTTGTATCTCTTTTTTATCAAAAGGTTGAACCCCACCCTCGCCTTGTACCAGCTCAATCATCACGGCTATTGTTTCATCATCAATATTTTCATATATCTTTTTTATATCCTTGTCATATGAAAAACCATCTGGATATGGGCTAAACTCTGATTTATGAAAACTTTTCTGTCCTGTTGCTTTTACTGTAGTAATTGTTCTACCATGAAATGAGTTTTCTAAAGTGATGATTTTATATTTTTTGTTATCAAAATTTCGTTCACCATATTTTCTAGCTATCTTTATGGCTCCCTCATTCGCCTCAGCTCCTGAGTTTGCAAAAAATGTAGCCATATCAAAACCACTTAAAAATGCCAATTTTTTAGCTAGTTTTGCCTGTGGCTCTATAAGATATAGATTTGAAGTATGTATGAGATTTTTAGCTTGTTCACATATTGCATTTGCAACTCTTGCATTACCATGACCTACACTAATCACACCGATACCACTTGTAAAATCTATATAATCCTTACCCTTGTCATCATAGAGTGTTGCATTTATACCCTGTTTGAAATTTACATAGTTTCTAGCATAGGTGCTAAGCACAAAATCTTTGTCCATTTGTTCATACATATCGCATCCTCTTAAATATTATTGTACAATTATAGCTAATTTACTTTAATGGAGAGTCAATTATAAATATAACATATCAAAAATGGTTAGATAATTTTTATATAAATCGAGAAAAAATAGTAGCAAAATTAAAGGGTTTTAGCATTAAAGAGGTACAAAAGTATTTTGTTTTTGAAAATATGGTGAAAAATGAAGTTGATTTTTGTCCTCTATACAAAGACAGTAAAAAATGCCATGATATAGAGTATCTCAACTGTTTTTTTTGTGCCTGTCCATATTTTGTCTTTGATGATAACGGTTTAAAACAAGAAAAAGGTATCACAATAAAAAGCAAATGCTCTATATCTTCAAGAAAATCTCTAAAATTTATATATAAAAATACAGAACATTGTGATTGTTCAAACTGCACAATTCCTCATAACTCTAAGTATATATCGGCTCACTTGAAAGCACAACTCCATCAACATCAACATATATAAAATCACCTCTTTTAAAATTTATACCACCAAATGTTAATTTAATACCAATTTTTCCATCTTTGGGATTAGGAGATTTTTTTGGACAAGTTCCAAGAGCTAATAAGCCAACATCTATCTTTTTTGTATTTTCTATATCTCTAACATAACCATTTACAACTATACCTACCCAACCATTTTTCTCAGCCAATGCCATGAGGTTATCGCCAACAACTGCTGTAAACTTTGCTTTAACATCTACGACTACAACTCGTCCAAAGCCATCATCATTTAAAAGTGCTTTTAAATCTTTGTTATTATCTTCTAAAAGTATAGTTTCAATTTTTCCATAAAATTTATCAGCTCTGCCATAAGATTTAAAGCCATATGTTAAAACTTCTAATTTTTCATCATACTCATCACATAAATCAGCTGTAAAAAATTCCATATTTTCTCCTTTTTAAAGTAATTATATCAGATATTAAAAACAAATTAGATAAAATCATATAATTGAACCCTCTGAACAATCAAGCAAAAATTGACTTAACCACTTTTAAAC
>CAZRAK010000021.1:22347-27276 GCA_964598135.1 uncultured Campylobacterales bacterium | reverse complement strand
AAATCTACACCTTTGATTGCATTCTCTAGTGGTGTTGCACTTGCGTAAGAAAACGCGCCTACTGCCATGATAGCTGCCAAGCTAAGTTTAGCTAATTTCATATATTTCTCCTTGAAAAAAATTTTTACGAAGTTATTGTATCACAAAGTTTTATAGAAATCAATAAAAATTGATAGCGTATGGAGAAAAATTTCATTTATTGTTACAAAAAAGGGTAAACGAGCGGTAAACTTTGGTATAAATTTAGTAAATATCTCCTCTATTATCACCTTGTTCCATGTAAATTGCTAGCTCGCTGTCGACTATTTCATATATAAATCTATAGTTGCCAATTCTCAACCTAAAACCATCTGTATTTTGTAATTTTTTGGAATCTACTTGCATATTTGACGGGTAAGGATTTTGTTGTAATTTTAAAAACTTCTTTTTTATTCTTTGTTTGTCTCTTATGTCTCTGCTGTTTATAAATTTGATAACTCTTTTGTGCAGGATTATTTTATACATACTCTATTGCGAGCTTATATCATCAAGAGTGCCATAGTTTTGAGGATTTTTTACTCTATCTTTTTTTCCATTTAGTATATATATATAATCTTCATCATCCTGCGTGATTGTTTCTATGTCCAAATCCAATGTTTTAGGTTTAGATAAAATCTTTATATCTGATTTTAGGTTTTCTAAAAGGTACATAACTTTATCTATCGCTGAATCTTTTATATCGATTGTTAACTGCATATCGTTTTCCTTTTTATTTGAAATTATAACATATTTGATAAAAAAGGGAAAAGAGGGAAAAAAGGGGCAGGCTAATTTTTGTCTGCCCCCCTGAGGTTATTTCTGTTTTATCCACTTACTCCAAACATTAAATTTGGTAACCATAATGATATGATTGGGATATAGGTTATAAGTAAGAGTCCCACTAAGATAGTTAGTGCCCATGGAAGCGAAGCTACTACCACTTCTTGCAAGCTTAATCCTGTTATACCACTAGCTACAAAAAGGTTCAAGCCGACTGGTGGAGTTATCATTCCTATTTCCATATTTATTACCATTATAACGCCTAAATGAATCGGGTCTATACCTAGTGCCATAGCTATTGGCAACAAAAGAGGAACGGTAATCATCACAACCGAGCTTGGTTCCATAAATTGCCCCATTACAAAAAGCAAGACATTGACTATCATCAAAAATACGATTGGTCCAACATGAGCTTGGATAATCATATTTGTTATATATTGCGGTATACTCTGGTCCGTTAAGAAAAATGAAAAAATCATTGCATTTGCAATGATAAAAAATATCATTGAACTCGTCATTGCAGAGTCTAACAATATCTTGTATATATCTTTAAATTTTAAATCTTTATATACAAAATATGAGATAAAAAAAGCATAAAAAGCACTAGCTGCTGCTGCTTCTGTTGGAGTAAATATACCGCCATAGATACCACCAATTATAAGAACGATGAGCATAAGTGCCCAAAAAGCTTCTTTAAATCTTTTTAATCTTACTTTAAACGGTGCCATTTTTGTGCGTCTAAAGCCAAGTCTTTTAGCACCTATATAGGTAACCACCATAAGCATGAAACCTATAAGAATCCCTGGTATCACCCCTGCCATAAACAATCTTCCGATAGACTGGTCTGCTGTAACACCATAGACAATAAAGACAATAGAAGGCGGTATTAATATGCCTAAACTCCCAGCAGTTGCTATCGTTCCTATGGCATATTTTGTTGGATATCCCGCTTCTTTAATGGCTCCATACATAACTGAACCAATAGCAACAACAGTTGCAGGAGAACTACCTGAAACAGCTGCAAATATCACACTTGCAAAAATAGCTGCTATCGGAAGGCCGCCTGGCAAATGTCCTACTATTGACTTAGCAAATTCTATTATTCTAGCCGATGCACTTCCTTTTGATAAAAAACCGCCTGCTAATATAAACATAGGAATCGCCATCAAAGTGTATTGGTCTAGTCCATCAAAAACTCTTGATGGCACACCCATCAAATCAAAATTTGTAAATACAAGTGCAGTAACCAAAGTACTAGTACCCAAACTAACAGCAACAGGCACTCCAATAAACATCAATAAAAAGAGTAGTATAAAAAGAGTAGATATCATCATAATGGCTCTCCTGCTTCTACATCTACATCTGCACCTGATCTCTCACTTGCATCATGTATCATTTCAAATTCAGTATGCTCTAAAACTTTATCTGCATCTTCTTTAGCTACTTCAAATATTTTCTCACCAGCTCTATATGCAGCTCCCGCAAATGAGAGAGGAAGAACAAGTGTTGGTATCCAACTAGGAATATTTAGCTCAACACTGATGTCGTTCAAGTCTATCAAAATCAATATAAGTTGATAACTAAAGTAAGCCATAACTGCTAAGTATATAAATGAGATAGTATGTGCAAATATCATAAATGCTTTTGCGAGTGCTGGAGGAAGTTTTTCCAAGAGTATTGTTACTTGTATATGTATTCCTCTTTTAAATCCATAAGCCGCACCAAAAAGTGCTCCCCATATAAACGCATAATTTGTCAGCTCACCTGCCCAAGTTAAACTTTCATTAAAGGCATATCTTAGAACAACATTTACAAAAGCAATTGTCACTCCCACTAACATGCCTGCTACTGCCAAGTTTCTATTGATTGTGGCTACACCGACATCTAATATAGAAAAAAACCTTCCCATAATAACCCCTAAATTTGATACGAGGTTATAACCAAAAAGTATCCTTGGCTATAACCTCGTTTTTACTGTTTTGCTTTTTCACAGAAAGTTTTTGCTAGCGCAAAACCGCTTTCGCTACTTTTGAGCAGCTGTGATTAAATCTTTTCCTATCACACCATAAAATTTTGGATAGATAGTAACCATTACTTTTCTCCAAGCTTCTCTTTGCTTTGGAGTTAATCTAATAATTTTAAGCTTTCCTGTTTTTTTAGCATATGCTTCGATTTTTGATAGAAAAACACCTTCTAGTGCAGCAGCTTCTTTTCTTTCATACACAGTTGCTTCATTCATAGCTTGGATAATTTTTGGTTTCAAATCAGCTGGGAATTTATTCCAAAATCTTTTGCTCATAACAACCAAATATCCTAAGTATCCGTGATTAGAGAGAGTTAAGCTCTTTTGTACTTCATAGAATTTTTTTGTATAGAAGTTAGATAGTGGATTTTCGCCTCCATCAACAACACCTTGTTGAAGTGCTGAGTAAACTTCTGAAAATGGTAAAACTTGTGGATTTGCTCCAACCGCTTTAAACTGAGCTTCAAGAACTTTTGAACTCATAATTCTAAATTTTTGACCTTTTGCATCACTTGGCCATACTAAAGGTTTTTTATTTGTTGAAAGTTGTTTAAAACCATTATCCCAATAATCCAGTGCAACAAAACCTTTTTTTGTTACCATATCTTTTAACTTTTGACCAACTGCTCCATCCATTACTGCGTGTAGGTGATTTACATCCTTAAAAAGAAACGGTAAATCAAAAAGTTGAAGTTGAGGAACAAGACCTGTAAATTTTGAGAAACTAGGAACTGCCATTTGTACATTTCCTATTTTCAATGCTTTCATAACAGCTTTATCTGTATATAGTTGAGAATTAGGGAAAACCTTAACTTCCACTCTGCCATTTGTTAGCTCTTTAACTCTTTTTGCAAAAAAGTTAGCAGCCTTACCTTTTGGTGTATTTGGACTTACAACATGTGAGAACTTGATGGTATATTCAGCCGCAAATGTTGAAGAAACTAAAAACGCTGCAATCACAGCAATTTTAACAAACTTTGTCATTTCAATCTCCTTTAAGATATTTTATGTGTTGATTATAAACAAAAGTTATGTCCAACTTATGTAGAGGTAGGTAAAATGAAAAAAAAATATGAAAAATATGAAATTTTATCTCTAAAAGTAACAATTTGTAACTTTTAGCAATAAAGGGTTAAAAATGTATTACAACTTGTAACCTATACTTTGTATATTTTTCAAGCTTCCATCAGGAAGTTTTTTTCTTAAGTTTTTCATCATCAAACGAAGAGCATTTAGGCTCATATATTCACCCTCCCACAACTCTCTTTCTATCTCTTCATAACTTATAATACCATTTCGCTCTAGCATCAACTCCAAGAGTTTTACCTCTTTTTTCGTCAACTCATATATTTTATCATAGTATTTTATAAGCTTTTTATCCATATCATAATACCAACCATCTTTTATTTCTAAGTTGCCACTACTCTGTCTTGAGTCTAAAAATTTATTTAACGCATCAACTAATTTTGTTTCCGTGATAGGCTTTACTATATATCTTACAAGCGACAACTCTATAGCATCAAGCATATAATCAACTTCCGTATGTGCTGAGATTATCAAAATTTGAGCTTTAGCATCTTTTTTTCTTATGCGATGAGAGAGTTCAATTCCATCCATTGCTGGCATTTTGATATCTGTAATTATCAAGTCTGGCTTTTTCTGCAAAAATAGTTCATATGCTTCTACTCCACTTCTTGCAAGATAAACATGTTTAAAAAACAAAGAGAGCATTTCTGAAACATTTTGTCTAACTCCCACTTCATCTTCAGCATATAAAACTGACAAACTTGAGAGTTTTTTTATCATTTTTTTATCCACAAAAATCCTTTTTAAGAAAAATATACCCATTATCATAATATAATTTAGCTTATTTTACAAAAATGGAGTAGGTTTTGAAAATCATAAAAGAGAATAATATTTCAACCGTTATCATTATAAGTTCAATGATAATCATAAGCTCTTTGGTTCTTTTTACAAGTTATTTTTTTATATCAAACCAATATGATATGTTTAATAGAGAAATTAAAGACATAAGAAATACTTTTATACAATCACAAAAAAGAGAGATTAAAAGAGAGGTTGATTCTGTTATCGAATACATAAAATAT
>CAZRAK010000021.1:0-22337 GCA_964598135.1 uncultured Campylobacterales bacterium | reverse complement strand
CTATTTTAAAATATAAAAAATCTCTTAAAAAATACAAGAAGACAAAGCTTCAAGCTGAAGTATTAGATTTGATAAAAAATATAAAATTTGGAGAGAATAAAAATAATTATGTCTTTGCGTACAAAATATTAAATTATAATGGTGGTAAAAAATTTGCCAAGATGCTCATCAATCCAAACAGAAAAGATTTGGTCGGAAAATATATATCTGATGATTATAAAGATAAAAATGGAAAAGAGTTTAGAAAGATATTTTTAAAAGATATAAGAAAACAGGGATACTCTTTTGTAACATATCTATATCAAAAACCAAATAGTTATCAAATAAGACCAAAAGTTTCATATTTTAAATTATTTAAAGAGTGGAATTGGGTTATAGCTGCTGGAACTTATCTTGATGATATAAATACAAAAATCGCTCAAAAAAAAGACGAGATAAAGAAAAAAATGTACCTAGATATCACTTCATCTATATTTATATTTTTACTTTTTTCACTTGTTGCAAATATATTTGCTATTATTCTTGGGAAGCAAATTGACAAATTTTTTAAAGAGTATAACACTAAAATTTTAAATAAAACAGATGAGCTTGAAATCTTAAATAAAACCTTAGAAAATAGAGTGATGCAAGAGGTTCAAAAAAGAGCTGAACAAGAAAGATTATTGATCGAAAAATCAAAATTTATTGCACTTGGAGAGATGATTAGCAATATTGCTCATCAGTGGAGACAACCACTCTCTGGACTCTCTGCAATCATCATGAATATTAAATTTAGATACAACATGGGAAAACTAGATGACAACATAATGACAGAAAAAAGCAAAGAAGCTGAAAAATTACTTGATTATATGTCCGATACCATAGAAGATTTTCGAAACTTTTTTAAGCCCGAAAAAGAGAAAAAAGAGTTTATTTTAAAAGAATCTATAGATAATGTTTTGGGCATAATCGGTAAAACTATAAAAAATCAAAATATAGAGTTAAATCTAAATATAGACGATAATATAAATATTTTTGGATACAAGAACGAGCTTGAACAAGTCCTTTTGAACATACTTTCAAACTCTAAAGATGCTCTTTTAAAAAAGAGAAAAGGAAATCCTCATATAAATATAACAGCAACAAAAGAGAAAAATAGATTTCGTATCTGCATAGATGACAATGGTGGTGGAATCAGCATAAAACCTATAGAGAAAATATTTGAGCCATATGTCAGCACCAAAGAAGATGCAAATGGAACAGGCATTGGTCTTTATATGTCAAAAATCATAATAGAAAAAAATATGGGCGGTAAATTAAAAGTTTATAATACCAAGTATGGAGCAAAGTTTAGTATCATTTTATCAAAAACTAAAATGTAATATGCTCAACAATCGGAAGCCCAATGTCAGGCACTTTTCTCTGTTTACTTTTTTTATGAGTTTTTTTAATTTTTTTAATTTTTTTTACATATGAAACTTTTTTTTCTATCTTGTTAGTTCTTTTTATAAAAAATAGATTTTGCAAGTGCGAATTATTTAGGATAATATAAACCAAATCTCCTTTATTTGCCAGTTTTTTATAGTGATAAAATTTTGCATATGGCAATTTTCCATTGCTCACATCTGTTGCTTGGATTTCATATAGCCAAGCTTTTTTCTTTTTATCAAATTTTATTTTTCTTATCACACCTTTTATACTACCTGTAAATTTTAATACTTTTGGTATTTTTATAGTCTGTGTGGTCTGTATATCTATAAAATTCCTATTTTGTTTTGACCTCTTTTGGATTTTTTCAACAGAAGTTTTCTGTCTAACACGCACTGTACTTTGAAAAGGTTTCTCTTTTTTTACTGTTTTATTCATAGTAAAATTAGGTGTAACGCAGCCTTGAAATAAGAATATCACAATAATAATTAAATAAAAATTTACAGTTTTCAAAAATATCCTTGTTTTTGATTTTAATTTTGATAGAGCAATAATAACCAAATCTTTATTAATTTTTAATTTTATGATATAATATTGTCTTAAATTTAGGTCTGAATGACAAAACATTTGGGGTTGACAAGGCTTCGACAGGAATAGTGTCATCTTTTGACTGCATGTCGCGAGTGAAGGACTTGCGTTACCAAACCTTCAAACACATAACTGCTAATAACAGTAACTATCGTCCAGCTCTCGCAGTAGCGTAGAGTTTAACTTATAGCTTAATCGCTTTTGGACTGCTTCCTCCTTTGATTCTATCTAAAAGGATTTTGGAAGTATCATAGCTTGATAGATATATCTTGAGATTACCTTGACTCAAGATGAAATTAAAGGTTCGTTTTACTTGAGTTTTGTTAGTTGTGCTAGAGTAAAATTAAATTTTAACAACTATTTTAAGCATGTAGATGTCATAAGTGGCTATTTTTGGACTCCGGTTCGATTCCGGACAACTCCACCATAAAGAAGGGGATAATAAAGTGCGATATCTGTTTTTAATTTTTGCAGTATTGACTTTTACATACGCTTCAACTATACAGTCAAAAAAAAATCAACAAATGACAGATATATCTGGTTTTGATAGTGAATTTAAGGCATCAGATATAGCAAATAAACAGGAGATTGACCCACTCTCGGGATATAATAGGGCTATGACAAGCTTTAATGACTTTTTTTACACAAATATACTTAATCCAACTGCAAAAGCTTACAAAGTCGTAATTCCAAAACCTGCACGAAAGGGGATAGACAATGTTTTTGACAACTTGGCATATCCAATAAGACTCTTAAATAATCTACTTCAATTTAAATTTAAATACTCACTCATAGAGACACAAAGATTTTTGATAAATTCAACTATTGGTTTAGCAGGACTTATAGATGTAGCAAACAGCAAATTTCACATAAAACAGCATCAAGAGGATTTTGGTCAAACTCTCGGATTTTATGGAGTTGGTAGCGGATTTTATATAGTCTGGCCACTTCTTGGCCCCTCAAATCTTCGAGATAGTATAGGCTTAGTAACTGATGGCTTGATAAATCCCATGACATATATGGAAAATAGAGGATATAATTTACTCGATAGCAATATTGAAACAATTTCAGCAAAAACAGAGCAAATCATAAACTATAGCTCTTTACATGTAGGTGAATACGAAAAGCTAAAGAAAGATGCGATAGATTTATATCCATTTTTAAAAAATATATATGAACAAAGACGAAAAAAACAGATATCGGAGTAATTTATTAGCATGAAATATTTTATTATAGGTTTAGTATTAACAGCAAATCTTTTTGCACTACAAGAGAATCAAATTCAAGTTTTTATGAATAAAAACATAAACGCCGTAGTGCAAATCTTAAAAAATGGAAAAGATAACAATATTAGCACAAAAGTTATCAGCCAAAAGATTTTTAAAATCTTTGACCCAGTTTTTGACTATAAACTTATGGCAAGACTTGCTATTGGCGAAAGAGTTTGGAGAACATTAAATAGTACACAAAAAAATCAATTTACAAAACTATTTATTAAAAGACTAAAATCATCATATAGAGAAAAACTGGATATGTATAATGGTCAAGCAATCATAGTAAAAGGCATAAACAAAATCAAAGAAAACAGAATTTTGCTCTTAAGTGAGCTAAGTGATAAAAAACAAAAATATGACATAACTTATAAGTTTTACAAAGCTAAAAATTCTCAATGGTATATATATGATGTAAATATTCTAGGTGTTAGCATCATACAAACATATAGAGCACAGTTTTCAGATGAATTAAAAAGAATAAGCTTTGACAAACTACTTCAAAAATTAAATAATAGATCATAATTTTTAAATGTTTAAATCTTTATATACAAACTATATACTAAATTTTCCAAAAACTACTCTTGTTCTTATAACACTATTTACTGCCATTTTTGGCTATTTTGCTACGAACCTAAGTATAGATGCCTCAGCAGATACACTCTTACTGAATAATGATAAAGACTTAGCCTTTACTAGAGAGATATCAAAAAGATATTATACTCCAAATTTTTTAGTGCTCACATACACTCCAAAAAGTAAATTGCTCTCAAAAAAATCACTTCAAACAATCCAAGAAATCAGCAATGATTTAAGAAAAATAAGACAAATCACCTCTGTAATCTCTATTTTAAATGTTCCACTTTTGCAAAGCCCCGCACGACCTATCAAGGATTTACTAAAGAAAATCCCAACACTGCAAGATAAAGACACAAACCGAACGCTTGCAAAACAGGAGTTTTTAAACAGTCCATTATATAAAAATAGTTTAGTGAGTGGGGATTTCAAAACTACGGCTTTGCTTTTGAATTTAAAAGATGATTTAAAGTATAGAAATTTTATAGACCAAAGAGAGAAATTAGAAAAACTAAATGATAGTGTAAAATTAGAAAAACTCCAAAAAGCATTTAAAAGATATAAAGATAAAAAAAGAGAGCTTAATCATAAAACCTTGATACAAATAAGAGAGGTGATTAGCAAATATCAAAGTAGTGCCAAGATATTTTTAGGTGGGGTAAGTATGATTGCAGATGATATGATAGGCTTTATTAAAAGTGATTTAGTGATGTATGGCTCTATTTTGCTTTTGATGCTCATCGCTACTCTTTTAGTCATCTTCAAAGAGATTAAATTTGTATTAATTCCTATACTTGTTTCTGTCGTTTCTGTTGTATTTACAACGGGATTTTTGGGAATTTTTGGCTGGGATGTAACTGTCATATCTTCAAACTTTGTATCTCTTCAGCTCATCATAACACTATCAATCATACTGCACCTGATAGTCAAATATAAAGAGTTGGCAAATGATACAAATCTTAACCAAAAAGAGTTAATCTTACAGACTATTTTATCAAAGGCGAAACCATCCTTTTTTGCTATCATCACTACAATCGCTGGTTTTGGTTCTCTTATTTTGGCAGATTTAAAACCTGTCATAAATCTAGGATATATGATGAGTATAGGAGTTGCCACCTCCTTAGTTGTGTCTTTTATACTTTTTCCAGCTGTTATGATGCTTCTTCAAAAAAGTAGCAAACAGATATCCCACAGCAAAAAATTTAGTCTAACAAAAGGTTGTTCAAATCTTGTAATTAAACACGGTAAAATGATAATAATTTTTGCGATTGTTATAGCTTTGGTATCTATATATGGAGCTAGTAAACTTCGAGTTGAAAACAGTTTTATAAATTACTTTAAAAAAAATACAGAGATTTATAAAGGTATGGAAGTCATAGACAAAAAACTTGGCGGTACAACTCCACTTGACTTGATAGTTACTTTCAAAGAGGCTAAAAAACCAAAAGTGGATAACTCAACCGATAGTTTTAGTGAATTTGACAATGAATTTGAAAGCAATAAAAACAAAAATCAGTACTGGTTTTCACCAAATAAAATGAAAACTATTGAAAAGATACAATCCTACTTAGAGTCACTAAAAGATGTTGGCAATGTCCAATCATTTGCTACACTTCTTGAAGTTGGTAAAAAACTAAATGGAGGTAAAAATTTAGATACCTTTGAATTGGCTATTTTATATAACAAAATGCCAGAGAAATTTAGAAATATTATCTTAAACCCATATGTCGATATAAAAAAGAATCAAGTTAGATTTGCTATGAGAATCATAGACTCAAATCCAAACTTGCGAAGAAACAAACTGATACATAAAATACAAAATGATTTACCAAAGATAGTAGAAGATAAAAATATAAAATTTAGACTCTCTAATTTAATGGTTTTGTATAACAATATGCTCCAATCTCTTTTTGAGTCTCAAATTCTTACTTTGGGCGCTGTTATTTTTATACTTTTCTTGATGTTTTTATTACTATTTCACTCTTTGAAAATCTCGCTTATTGCTATTGTCACAAATATGATACCTGTTGGCATAATCTTTGCTGTCATGGGATTTGCAAACATACCACTTGATGTCATGACGATAACCATAGCCTCTATAAGCATAGGAATTGGAGTTGATGATACCATCCACTATATCATACGGTTTCAAGAAGAGTATCAAAAAGACAAAAACTATATAAAGGCGATGCAAAGAGCCCACAATAGTATAGGATACGCCATGTATTACACTTCACTTGCTATTATACTTGGTTTTTCTATTTTAGTATTTTCAAATTTTATACCGACTATTTACTTTGGATTGTTGACGATTTTGGTAATGATAACTGCTCTTATGAGTGCTCTTTTACTACTGCCAAAACTCCTCATAAAATATAGGGCATTTAGCTAAGAATTAATCTGTTCTTTGATATTTTTTGCTATTTGAGAGATTTTTTTTATCTTCTTATTTTTACCTATATTATCATCTAAAAGAATTTCTACAAAAGCACTTCCTACTATAACTCCATCAACTCCTTTGGATTTCTTCTTTGCAGTTTGCTCATTTACACCAAAACCGATATATAAAGGTGTTTTACTATACTCTCTTATATCTGCAATAATTTGACTCAAATCCTCGCTAGTCCCCGAGCCTGTTATACCTGTATATGCAACCAAATAGATAAAACCCTGAGCATCTTTGATAACAGTTTTTATCCTCTGCTTACTATCAGTCGGTGCCACAAAACTCACAGCTGATATATTATGATTTTTAAAGGTTTGTTTGTAAATTTTAATCTCTTCATGAGGTAAATCTGGAATGATAAAACCTTTAACTCCTAAATCAAAAGCTAATTGGGATATATCTTCTATGCCTTTGTTATAAAAAGAGTTAAAATATCCCATCCAATAAGTATCTATATTTTGGGATATTTTCTTAGATATATCAAATAATGTATCCATTTTAAAACCATTTTGAAGTGCTCTTAAATTTGCTTTTTCGATAATAGGTCCATCTGCAACGGGGTCAGAAAATGCGATACCAAGCTCTATAATATCAGCTCCTGCATCTTTTAAAGATAGAGCTAAATCGACACTAAAATTTTTTTCAGGAAGTCCAGCTGTTATGTATGCCACTAAATCTTTAGTGGATCTGTCATTTTTCAATTATCTCTCCAATTTTAGAGGAACTTTTATAATAAGTGGATTTAGCATACTAAAATACTCTGCGTCATGCTCAATATCTTGTCTATACACTTCAAATTGGTCGCTTATGAGTAGTAGCCAATCTATAAACTCTTCACTAGCAGGTCCTTTGACAATCCGTGCTTCTTCTGCCACATCTTCACCAAGAGTTGAGAGTTTTACGATTGGGTCTAGTTTCAAAAATCCGCCAGCTGATTTTAAATTGTGAAATATTCTAAAAAGTTCTCCGATATTGTCTTCATATTTTTCGGCTTTATTAAGGTCTATAATCAAAGGTTCTAAATTTTCGCACATAACTGCATAGTGATTAACAAAGTCTTCAACAATATCCAAGTCAAAGTCGATCTCAAGTTGAGCATAGATACCCATAATTTTCCTTTCAAAAAGCCAATTTGTATCATACCTGTAGGATTTGATACAATCTTAAGTACAATTGTACCATTTTTTTGATAAAATCATTAAAAATTATTAATTGGATAATGCAATATGCAAACTATAAGTTCTATAAAAAACAGCAAATCAAAAACTCCAATCGTCATGATAACGGCGTATGACGCCCTTTTTGCATCTTTATTTAATAAAAAAGTAGATATCATACTAGTTGGCGACAGCTTAAATATGAGTTTCAACGCAAAAGCTGATACACTTAGTGCAAATATGCCTATCATGCTCTACCACACAAAAGCAGTATGTGCAGGAGCAAAAGATACTTTGATAGTTTGTGACATGCCTTTTGGCACATATACTGATGAAAAAATGGCTCTAAAAAATGCTTCTAAAGTCTATCAAGAAACCAATGCACACGCAGTAAAGATTGAAGGTGGAGTTCAAAGAGCCCATATAATCAAAGCTTTAACTTCAAACTCTATCGCTGTTATGGGGCATATTGGTTTGATGCCACAATTTGTCAGGCGTGAGGGTGGATATAAAATTCGTGGCAAAAATGAAGAAGATATAAAGCAACTTATACTTGATGCAAAAGCGGTTGAAGAAGCTGGCGCTTTTTGCATGGTGATAGAGGGTGTCAAGGCAGAAGCTACAAAAAGGATATCAAAAAGTGTAAATATCCCAACTATTGGCATAGGCTCTGGTATAGATACAGATGGACAAGTTTTAGTTTGGAGTGATGCTTTTGGATTTTATAAAGAGTTTAAACCAAAATTTGTAAAACACTACATAAACGGTGCACAACTGATTGAAGATGCCGTTCAAACATATGTGGATGAAGTTAAAGCAAGGACTTTTCCAACACAAGAGCATATATATTAATGCAAAGAGTTGTAGAAATAGATAAAATCTCATTTGAAAATGATTATGAAAAATCCTTGCGGCCTACTAATTGGGATGATTATATAGGGCAGAATAAAATCAAAAAAAATTTAAAAGTTTTTATTGAAGCTTCAAAAAAAAGAGATGAGTGTCTCGACCATGCTCTCTTTTTTGGACCCCCTGGTCTTGGAAAAACAACACTAGCTTATATAATAGCAAACGAGATGGAAGCAAATATTAAAATGACTGCGGCTCCTATGATAGAAAAAAGTGGCGATTTAGCAGCAATTTTGACTAACCTTGAAGAAGGAGATATCCTCTTTATAGATGAGATTCATAGGCTCTCGCCAGCCATTGAAGAGATTTTATATCCTGCGATGGAAGACTTTAGGCTCGATATCATCATAGGAAGTGGTCCTGCGGCTCAAACCATAAAAATTGACCTTCCTAGGTTTACGCTAATTGGAGCCACAACAAGAGCTGGGATGATAAGCTCACCCCTTAGAGATAGATTTGGTATGCATCTTAGATTGCAATTTTATAATAAAGAGGAGTTGGCACAAATCATTACAAAAGCTTCACATAAATTAAATAAAGTTTGTCACCAAGACGGAGCCGTAGAGATAGCAAGAAGATCTCGCGGAACTCCTAGGATCGCTCTTCGACTGCTTAAGAGAGTTAGGGATTTTGCCGATGTACATAATGAAGAGAAGATAACAAAAAAACGATGTGAATATGCACTAATAGAGTTAGGTGTAAATGATTTAGGCTTTGATGAGCTAGACTTAAAATATCTAAAACTTTTAATAGAAGCAAAAGGTAGAGCCTTAGGACTTAGTACTCTAGCAGCAGCACTTAGTGAAGATGAGGGGACTATAGAAGATGTAATAGAGCCTTATTTGCTTGCAAATGGCTACATACAAAGAACATCAAGAGGTAGAATTGCATCTACAAAATGTTATGAACTTTTCAAACTCACTCCTATTGGTTTGGGTGGATTATTTGAGGGATAAAAATATATGAATACACAAAGAAGTTTTTTAATTGCATTTTTTTTAGTTGTACTTTACTGGGTTATAAAACTATATGAGCCTTTTTTAGTGGTTATTGCGGTTGCTAGCTTATTATCAATCGCAACTTACAACATAAATACATACATAAGAAAACATTTGAAAAATGGTGTTCTATCATCTACCGTATCAACACTTTTGCTTTTTGTACTATTTTTTGCACCAATTATCTATATAATTACATCAGCTAGTGAGGTGCTTAACAATTTCGATAACTCTTTGGTTGACAACACTATAAATTATGTAAAAAGCATCAACTTAAAACTACCAGATACCCTCTCTTTTTTTCAAAATGATTTAGATAGATTTATAAAAAGTTTGGATTTATCCCAAATCACAAAAACTGCACTATCGTATCTTGGAGCTTTAGGTAAAAATAGTGCCAATTTTCTAAAAGATATGCTTTTAATTCTCATATTTTTCTTTTTTGTAACACTAAATGCAAAAGAGCTTGGTAGCTACTTTAGAACTATAATTCCTATGAAAGATGATGAAATAGACATAATTTTTGATGAAGTTTCAAATGTCATGAGTGTTGTGTTTTATTCGATACTAGCAACTGCTATCTTTGAAGGTGCACTATTTGCCATTATAAGTGAAATATTTGGGTATGATGGCTTGCTTCTTGGTATATTTTATGGATTTGCCTCACTGATACCGATAGTTGGTGGAGCTTTGATGTGGATACCAATAAGTGCATATGAGTTTGCAAATGGAAATTACATTGAAGGAATTGCAATTGTACTTTATTCTATAATTGTCATCTCCATCATCGCAGATACTTTTATAAAACCTCTTATAATCAAATATATAAACAATAAATTATCGAATGTCAAGGCAAATATAAATGAGATGTTGATATTTTTTGCGATATTTGCAGGACTTACTACATTTGGTTTTTGGGGCATGATACTAGGGCCTGCCATCACAACACTATTTATCTCTTTAATGACCTTGTTTAAATCCATTAAAGATAAAGGATTAGATATCTAACTCTTTTTGACACTCTTTAAGCAGCTCTATTATCTTTTCATGTCTGTTTTTTGTCTTATCTATAAACTCTAACTTTTCTTGCTTAATTCCTTGAAAAGTTTTAGAGACTCTTTCATAATCAATACTCAAAAAAGTTCTACTTTTATCCATTAAATTTTCTAATTTATATATAAAAAAGCTCTCATCAAGTCGATGTTTTATATCTTCAAGTGTTGGATGATATAAAGAAAATCTTGTAGGATTTTGCTCATATAACTTCGCAAAACTATCCATTTTTTCATTTAAAAAAGAGATGCAAATTCCCGTAGCATTTTGATAATTAAACTCTATAGCACTTGATATATGCTCAAACCCAGAGCTTACATATGCTCTTGATTTTAACATTTCGTCATTATATGGTTTTAAAATATGCTCATAAACTCTTGCGGCAAATTTTCGGATATTTGCGAACTCTACATCAGAGTGAATCTCCTCTTTTTTTCTTATGATACTATAAGGACTTTGCCACTTATAGATATTTTCTTCAAATTTTGTATAAATTTTTGCATTGGTTTGGTTTACTCTGTTTTGGATATCATTTAAAACTTTTGCATATTTTTTAAACATTTTACCAACAATATTGTCTTCGTAAAAAAGTTTTTTATATGCTTCATCAGCATTGATAAAAGGAGCTTCATACTCTATTTTTACATATTTTTCAACTTTTTGTAAAAATGTTTTCCTCTCTTTTGCATATCTTTGTCTTTTTATTATATCTATTTGATTGTAAATTTCAGTTGCAATTACATCTATAATTTGTTTTATATTTATATATGCTTCTTTCAAATCTTTTGCAAACTCTTTTTTAGCTTTGGCAAACTCTTTTTGCGAAGTTTTATCAAAATCCTCTACTTCGCTTTTTAATTCATCATAGATTTTTAAAAATAGTTCATATTGATTTATAATCTTCACACAAACGCTATTTATCTCTTTTTTTATTGCAAACTCTTTTGACTCTATAGCTCTAGGCTGGATTTCTTGTTTTATAAAATCTATCACCTTTGATATATTTGATATTTTGGCAAGTTTTATATTTTCACTCAAATCAGTATTTGCTATTTTTTGTATCTTCTTGTCATACTCTTTATATGCCTCTTGTATGACTTTAAGATTGTTTAATTGCATACTGTTTTCAAGCTTTAAGTGCAAATATTTTGTAAACTCATCTAAAGCTTCACTCATCAACACTAGTTTATCACTACTTCTTGATTTTAGGGCTTGCTTAGCTGAAATTGGTACAACTTCACTAAAAAATTCACCAAAGCTCTCTTTTACATACGATACACTTTGATTTATCTCCTCTTCGCTAAATTTATCTTTTTGATTTAGCACACAAAGAGATTTATTTTTATATAAAGACAGGTATTTTTCCAGCACTTTGGTTTCGCTCATTTTTCCAGCATTATCCATCAATGTCAGCCAAATTATTCCATCTACTTCATTTAGCACTTTTGTAGTAGTTTGGGTATCTGCAAATGCAAGTGAGTTGAGCCCTGGCGTATCTACAAAGACTATATCTTTTAGCATATTTAGTGGTGAGTAAAGTATAAGATAATCTATATCTTCAACTCCTTTTCTCTGGTCGATAAATTTGCTAATGTGTTCACTATCATGATACTCATCTCTTCCATCTTTGTATTTTACTCTGATTTTTAACTCATCTCCATATCTGATATAATTTACCTTTGATGTAACAGGGGTAATACCAGTTGGAAGTATATTTTTTGCCATAAGGGCATTTAAAAAAGTTGATTTTCCACTTGAAAATTGTCCAGTAATCGCCACTTTCATAGGCTCTTTAACTCTAATTTTCAATCTATCTAAAGCATTTATAAGAGAGTGGGATGGCGAAAGTCTATCGTCAAGTAAAAGATATCTTGCTTTTTTTAGTAACCCTAAAAGTGATTCGTCAAACTTTGGTTTTTGGCTCAAATACTCTTTTTTATAGGTTGATATAAAATTTTCAAATAGACTCATTTTGCACTCTCTCCTATGGAATTCAAATCCTCTTTTATTTTGGAAAGTGCCTCTTTTGTACTTTTTACAATTTGAAGTCTCTGTTTTTTTTCTCTATTTGATTTTTTTATATTCTCTAAGCTTGCTTCAAGTAGATTATCCTTGATTTGAACTTCATCCTCTTTTATTTGAACTCTTTGCTTACTTATATCTATAAAATTTTTCAACAACTCTTCATCAGTTTTTTTAAGTTTATCTCTTAATAATTTTTCTAATTCATCTATATTTTCTTGAAGTATTTTTTCTAATTTCATATCCACTTTTTCAAGTGAATTTTTGGCATATTTTTGTATTGATTCATCTATTCTTGCTAACAATACAGATCTATTTTGAAACAAAATAAATGACTTAAAATGGTTCTCAAAAAACTCTTGCGAATTAAATTCTTGATTTTTATACTCATCACTATTAACATCATCTTTGAAACTTTTTTTTATGACTTCAAAAGAGTTTTGCATCTTTTTTTGAAATTCATATCTATAATCTCTTACCAAATCGATCAAACCATCTTTTAGCCCAATTTCAACTATATACTCTATTCTCTGTTTTTTTGGGAGTTTTTTATTTTTTCTTATCTCATATGAAATATCGTCCATCACTCTTATTTTTATGATATCTTTTAAACTAATGAGTTTTTCTTGTGAATATTTATGTAAAACTTTAAAATACTCTTGCAGCTCCTTTTCTTGGGATTTTATACTTTTTTTGACATCTTCTAAATCGCTTAAAATTTGAGCTCTTTTAATTTTATGTAGTTCAAACTCTTTTTTTATCTCTAAAGCAGATTTACCCAAAAGCTTCTCTTCTTCATCAAGTATTTTCTTATTTTGCTCAACTATAGATAAGAGTTCATTTTGATTACTTTGGATAATGAGATTTGCTTTTTCACTATTTGAGCCAAAAAGAACTCTATTTAGATACTCTTGTATTTTTAAAATTCCACTATTTTCTAAATTATATCCCTCTTTTTTTGCTAAATTAGCTCTATCAGTTTTAAGCCATAGTGCCATTTTTCCAGAAATTGGAATAAAATCTATCTTATCTATGATTGATTTTAATTTATAAGACCTATTTTGTTCTAAAAGTCTTTTTTCTATACTTTTTTTCGTGTAGTTTATAACTTCTTCGAGTTCTTCTTTGGTTACAGTATCGATTCTAGTGATAACCACAAGCAGCCTTGCGATATTTTGATAAAGAATAGAATCTATGATAAAATCAACATCTTTTTTTGTGGCTGATTGGTTTACATTCATCAAATGTATCATCAAATCACACTCACTCACATAACTTAGAGTTATCTCTTCTCTTTGGATGATAGGGTCATCAAGACCAGGGGTATCAACAATCTCAACACCATCTTTTAAGAACTCTAAATCACTATATAACTCAACGCTTTTGACAAGATTGCATTTTTTATCTGACTTTTCAGCTGAAGTATATAGGCTAAGATTTTCTATATCAACTCTTTGAATTTTATTTTCATCTTGTATGTATTGGTTAAGATTTTCTTTAAAATGTTTCTTGGTTTCATCTATAAATTTTCTTATACTAGCTATCTCATTTGCACTATTTTCTATTTTATCAAACTCTTTTTTATTCCAAAAAATTACTTTTGCATATCTTTTTTTTGAGTATTTCAATATCGTCAAATTTGCTGTTTCAGGGATAACTGCGGTTCCTAAAATCTCCTCTTCTAAAAGTGCATTTAACATAGTTGATTTCCCAGCATTGATGATACCAGTCACTCCGATGGAAAATCTCTCATCTTTCAATTTTTTATCTATTTGATTTAATCTATCTTTAAGAACCCTAAGTTGGTTGCATTGTCTAAGATTTTCTATACTAGCGCCTAAGATATTGATGGAATTTTTGTAAAAATTCTCATCGCTTTTGGCAATTTTCAAACTCATCTCTGTCTTGGCTTCCTCTTCCTCTTTCTCTTTTATAAGAGCAAAAAGTCCTATAAGTCTTCTGCTTATGTAATAAGTGATAATCCCCTCTTTTCTAAGGGTTTCAAAATTTGTTTTTAAAGTTTGATTTAATTCTATGTTGCCGAGCTCAATGATAAATTCCAAAACTCTTTTTTGAAATTGTAGAATTAAGTATTTATCTATAAGTTTTTTTGTAAATACACCATCAAAAATCAATTTGAATTCATCTATATTTATAATTTTTTGTAAATTTTCATTATTGATTATGAAAAGAATGGAACAACTATCACAAAAATTTTCATAATTTTTATTAAAAGTTTTATCTATCTTTTGTGAAAACTTATCTGGTAAATTTTCTATCAAATCGCTATTTTCATTCCAGCTTAAAAGAAAAAAATCATTTAGTATATGCACATGTATCACCTAATAAGAAGTTTTAGTATTATATCAAGAAAAAGGAGATTTTGGGAGCAAAACAGCTTGCTCCCAAAAAATTTTATCGTAAAGCTACAAGTTTTCTACGCATATACGCGATTTTACTTTGAAGAGGTAAGTGTTTTGGGCAGTTATCTTCACAAGCTAACAAACTCATACATCCAAATACACCATTATCATCACCAACCAACTCATAAAAATCCTCATCGGTTCTATTGTCGTGTGGATCCATTCTAAACCTAGCTACTCTGTTTAGGCCAACCGCACCAATAAAATCTGGTCTCATAAGTTTTGTTCCACACGCTGCTACACAGATACCACACTCAATGCAACGATCTAATTCAAATGTATCTTCAGCCACTTGGGGCTCTATCGGTTTTTCGAGTTTAGTATAATCAGGAACTTCATTTGTATGAACCCAACTTTCTACTTTTTTACTCATCTCATTCATCCAAACACCAGTATTTATCGATAAATCTTTGATAAGCTTAAACGCTGGCATAGGCATAAGTTGAATCACACCATCAGGATAATCTTTAGTCAAAGTTCGGCAAGCTAATTTTGGAGTACCATTTACCATCATACCGCAACTTCCACAAATCCCTGCACGACATACAAAGTCAAAAGAGAGATCGTGATCCATCTCTTCTCTTATCTTAGAAAGGGCTACAAATAGCGTCATACCATCAGTTTCCTCAAGTTGGTATTCAGCAAAATGAGCTCTTGAAACTTTTGAGTTTGGATTATATTTTAGTGCTTTAATTGTTATCATTCGTGCCATTTTATTCTCCAAATCTTTCATTTTTTACTTTATAATAAGGTTGTAATTCAAAGTCCATTAAAGCTGTTTGTATTTCAAATCTATCTTTTCCAGCCTCCTGCATCTCTTCTCTTATCTTATCAACCTCATCTTGTCTTTTTAAACTTAACTCATTTTCGACTATCATGCCTTTTACTCCATATCCTCTAAATGCTGGTGGCATTTCCATCTTCATGATGTCCAAATCTTCATAAGTTATAGTAGGAAGTGTATCTCCTTTTTTCCAAGTAGCTAAAGTTCTTTTTAACCAATTTGCATCATCTCGCTTGAGATAATCTTCCCTATAATGAGCACCTCGACTCTCCGTTCTATCTCTTGCACCTATTGCAACACAAAGTGCAAGCTTAAGCATTTTAGGAACTCTATAAGCTTCTTCGAGCTCAGGATTTCCTGCCATTGTTTTTGATTGAACAGAAACATCAAGAGATCTTTTATATAACACTTCTAATTTCTCAACTGCTTGTGTCAAGTTTTTACCATCACGGAAAATTGCAACTTTTTCCCACATAATGTCCTTCATAGCTAATTTGATATCAAAAATATTATTTTTTCCTTCATTTTCTAGCAAAGATTGAAGATAAGCTTTTTCTTTCCCTAGCTCATCTTCTACTACTTTTGTATTGATATTTATCTCTGTATTTATACAATGTTCAGCAAAATAATCACCAATAATCATGCCAGAAACTACTGTTTCACTAACTGAGTTTCCCCCAAGTCTATTAAAGCCATGCATATCCCAACAAGCTGCTTCACCACAACTAAATAATCCTTTTAGCGTAGGAGATTCACCAGTTGGTTTTGTTTTTATTCCACCCATTGAGTAGTGCTGCATTGGAAGAACTGGCGCCCAACCTTTTGGACCCTCATCTGCTGGGTCAATTCCATTAAATGTCATACAAATTTCTTGAACATCTCTTAAGTTTTTTTCAATATGTTCACGACCTAAAATTGAGATATCAAGCCATAAATGATCACCATAAGGAGAGTGAACACCTTTTCCATTTCTTATATGCTCCATCATGCGACGACTAACAACATCACGACTAGCTAACTCTTTTTTCTCTGGCTCATAATCAGGCATAAACCTATGTCCATCAACATCTCTTAAAAGTCCACCATCTCCTCGACAACCTTCGGTCAAAAGTATTCCAGAAGGTACTATCGGAGTTGGGTGAAATTGAACTGCTTCCATATTTCCTAATTGTCCAACACCAGTCTCTAGCACTATAGCCGCACCAGTTCCCTCACAAATAACAGCATTTGTGGTTTGTCTATAAATTCTTCCATATCCACCCGTTGCTATCAAAGTACCTTTTGATACATAAGCTTCAAGTTCACCTGTTATCAAATCTCTAACTATCGCTCCATAGCACTGTTCATTTTCAACTATCAAAGAGACTGCTTCTTTTCTATCTCTTATATCTATATCTCTTTTTAAGGCTTCATTTGCTACTGCATACAACATTGTATGTCCTGTTGCATCTGAAGTAAAGCAAGTTCTCCACTTTTTAGTACCACCAAAGTCACGAGATTGTATATAACCGTGTGTTTCATCATCTTCAACTATAGTTGTTCTCTTTGCATTCATAACTGCTTCTCTTGGACCTTTTTTAATTCTAGTCCAAGGAACACCCCAGCCTGCTAGTTGGCGAATAGCTTTTGGAGCTGTTGTTACAAACATTCTTGCTACTTTTTGGTCACATCCCCAATCGCTACCTTTTACAGTATCTGCAAAGTGAACATCTTCGTTATCACCTCTACTCATCTTAGCATTACCAAGACTAGCTTGCATACCACCTTGTGCAGCCGCTGAGTGTGACCTTTTTACTGGGATAAGACTTAAAACTATAGTGCTTAAACCTTTACTTCTCGCCTCAACCGCAGCTCTTAGTCCTGCTAATCCTCCACCAATTACTAGTGCATCACAATATACTATATTCATCTTTATGCCCCCTTTTTCTGGAAGTGAATTCCAGAAAAATTCCTCGCGACTGAAGCACGAAATGAAATTTCTGTATTCTCTATTTTACTCTTGCCCTGGAAGTGAATTCCAGAAAAATTCCTCGCGACTATTGTACGGAACGAAGTTTCTGTATTGTCCATTTTACTTAAACTCTGAAAACTATTTGTGCTATCTATATTTTTTATCATAGCAGTTGGTTGGAATCTTTGTCCAGCCTGAGCTTTGTGCTCAAATCCAATTTTCATATATGCCGCAAGCGTAGTAAGTCCCAAAATCAAAAAGAAAGCTGTAATACCCCATTTAACTTTTTTTAGTTTTACTCTAGTCTCTTTTGCATTATCGCCTTCAAACCATCCCCACTTAACACTAAGTCTATAAAGACCTATACTACCGTGAAATTCAACTGCTAAAAGAAGAAGTAGATAAATCGGCCACATCCAGTCAGTAACCATCCTATCTGCTGAACCAAATGGTCCTATAGTTTCAGGTTTTGTTAGCATTATAAATAAGTGTGCTGAAGCTAAAAAGAACATTGCAAATCCAGTAAATGCCTGTATAAACCAAAGGGTTGTATCCTCATGTTTTATCATTTTCATATGAGTTCTAAAAACCTGATATTGCCTATAGTTTGTAGGGAGTTTTCGCATCCCAAGACCTGCGTGTATGATAATAATAGTCAAAACAATTGCCACTGCAACTGAAACTATAAATGGGTTTCCTCCATTTATAAATGAAACGCCTTCAAACATTTTAGTTACACTATACATAAAATCTTTGCTAATCAAAATAGATGAAACAAAGAACATATGTCCCCACATAAAAAGGGCTAAAAACAGTCCAGTCGCACTTTGCCAATAGTCAAGCTTAGCAGGAACTCTACTCTTTTTACCCTCCACTGACTTACCTAAAAAGCCTTCGATAAGGTTACTCACACTCAATCCTTTTTCCAATTAACCAAGACATAACAACTTACATTTGGTTAACTCGTAATTTTTCACAATACTACACCTTTTATCATTAAAGTGGAATTATGTAAATTTATTACATATAGGATTAATTAAAAGTTTATTTACTATTTCTTACTCTATCTATTTTTGTCTCTTCATAAGATAAATATATAGCAACATAGAGAAAAATCCCATTATAATGGATAAAACTTGCCCCATGGTCATCCAGCCATCAAATATGAAACCCATCTGAAAATCAGGTTGTCTATAAAATTCAGCTATAAATCTTGCAGTTGAATAGAGCATCCCATAAAGAGCAATCAGTTCACCATCAAATTTCTGTTTAGTTCTATATAAATATAAAATCACAAAAACAACAAAACCTTCAAGAAATGCTTCATATAGTTGCGAAGGATGTCTAAATACTCCATCAACCCAAATTCCCCAAGGAACATCAGTTTGTCTTCCTACTAAACCCTTGTTTAGAAAATTACCAATTCTGCCAAATATATACCCCAAAGGCACACTAAGAGCAACCAAATCAAGCAATTTGAGCATATTTACCTTATATTTTCTACTATATAGCCAAGTTCCAAGTAAAAATCCAACTATGGCTCCGTGATAACTCATGCCACTAATTCCGACAAACTTACCATCCATAAAAGGGTTAAATATTTGCCAAGGTTTAGTTAAGTAGTAACTAGTATGCGGGTCATAAAATAAAATATATCCAAGTCTTGCACCTAAAATCACACCAATCTCAACCCAAACAAAGTAATTATCCAAATCTTTGCTGCTAATACCAAGCTTATCTTTTTTAGCAAAATATTTCGCCAAAAAAAGTGCACTAAGAAGTGCCAATACATACATAATACCATACCAATGTACGCTAATACTGCCTAAATTAAAAGCAACAGGATTGAAATTTGAGTATATATTATTCCAGTAATTCATAAATCTCTCTTATATCTAAAATTTATAACATTATATCACGCGAGTATAAACAAAAAATACGAGAGTTAAACTTTGAATTTTTATCTATTTTGCAAAACCTTGGCTATAAGTTCTAGTGGATTTTTAAATACTACATCCGTTCTATCTTGAAAAAGTGAGTTTGTTATTTGCATTCTACATGCACTACACTCGGCACTTACGATATCAGCTTTAGTATCTTTTATCATCGCAGCCTTGGGCATACCTGCCGCTTTTGCTAAATGGTACTTTTCACTCTGTATAGTAACTCCACCGAAACCACAACATCGATTTGAATCACTCATCTCTTTTATGTCGTAGTTTTGGGATAATAACTCTCTTGGCTCTTTATATATGCCTTGCATTTTTCTTGCGTGACAGGGGTCATGATATGTGACAAGTTCACTCATTTTGAGGTTTTTTTCTGCTAAAATCTCTTTAAGATTTGTATATTTTTCAAGATACTCTGTCGCCATATGTATCTTTGGAGTTATATTTTTAGCTCTTTTTTGCCACTCTATTTGGTCATGAAAGAGATGTATATAATCAACTTTTATCATAGCACTACAAGTAGCCTCTGGAATTATCACAGCATCTAATTCATCAATAAATGTTTCCATATATCTTATATTATGTTTTGCAAGATAATTAACTGTATCAAAATCACCCGTAAAATAAGCTGGTGCTCCGCAACATAACTGCTGTTTTATGAGATAAGCATCAATTTCCAAAACTTTTAAAATTTCAAGGAGTGCTTTTCCGATATCTGTATATGTATAATTTGCTAAACAACCTATGAAAATCCCAACCTTTCCTTTGCCTCCATTTTTTATGACATCACGATGGGAGTTGAGAAAGCTTTTGGCTTTGGCACTTGGTAAAAGCCTATCTTTTTTGATAATCGGCATAGAAAATCTTGGCTCCATTGAGCTCTGTTTTTCGTGAATTTTAAAACCACATGTTTGAAATACATATCCTAATTTTGCTAATAAATCCATCACTTTTCGATGCCTTAAAAGCCAAAAGAAGAATTTTTTATACCAAGCTAGTCCATATTTTTGTCTTATATCATTTCGTACCTGTTCTATGAGCATATCAACTGGCAAATCATTTGGGCAGACATCAACACAATTTGTACACAAAAAACAGCTCTCAAATATATCTTTTGCATTTTTATCTAGCTCTAAATCACCTCTTTGATAAGCTCCTAAAAGATCTAAAAAACCCCGTGGTGAAGTAACTTCATCTCTGTTTACATTATGAATAGTACAAGTCGGTATGCATTTACCACATTTTATGCACTCGTCACTTGTGGTGTTAAAGCCAAACATCTACACTGTCTTTGAAAATCTTCGTTTACTCTCTGGTATCTTTTTAAGATAGGCATCAAAAGGCATAGAGATATTTCTAATCAAAAGAGTTCCTGTTGTATTTACTGTAATTTTTTTGCCGATCTTATCAATTTGCACAAGTCCTTCATTTGTAAAAGAGGACAAATCATCAATAGCATCATCAAAATACTCAAAAAAGTTAATTTTAAACTCTTTTTCTACCCTTGCAATATCAAGCTTAAAATTACTCATAAGCTCCATTATCACAGCTTTTCTAAGAACATCATCATCATCTAGCACAACTCCTCGATGAACAGGAAGTCTGCCGTGATCTATGGCATTTTCATATAGGCTCATATCTTTAAAATTTTGCACATAATGCTTCATACCCTCGCCTATACTTGTAAGTCCAATTCCCACCAAATCAGCTCCACCTTTTGTAGTATATCCTTGAAAATTTCTATGAAGCTCCCCCTTGTCTATCGCCAAAAATAACTCATCACTTGGCTTTGCAAAGTGATCCATACCTATCATTTTAAGTCCATTTGAGTTTAAATAGTCTATGGTATATTTTAAGATTTCAAGCTTTTCACTTGGAGTTGGAAGTGTAGTTTCATCAATTTTACGCATAGTTTTTTTCATCCAAGGCACATGAGCATAATTAAACACAGCAAATCTATCAGTATCAAGTAAAAGTGCTTTTTCTAATGTCTTTTTGAAAGTTTGAAGATTTTGATAAGGAAGCCCATAAATAAGATCCATATTTACTGATTTTATACCAGCATTTCTTACCATTTTTACTGCATTATCGGTTACTTCAAAAGATTGAATTCTGTGTACTGCTTTTTGCACGGCATCATTAAAATCTTGCACACCAAAACTTACTCGATTAAATCCGCCAGCAACCAAAACCTCAACTTGCTCTTTTGTCAAAAACCTAGGGTCTATCTCGCAACTTATCTCAGCGTCATTTGCAAAGTTTTTAAAATACTTTCGTATAAGTTTTATGATTCTCTCTAACTGTTCGGCACTAAAAAATGTAGGAGTTCCTCCACCAAAGTGCATCTGTATAACTTCTCTTTTAGTATCTAAATGCTTTGAGAGTATCTCTAACTCTTTTTCAAGGTAGCCTATATATCTCTTTTTTTTATCATCTTTGCTTGTAAAGGTAACATTGCACCCACAAAAATAACAAGCACTTCTACAAAATGGTAGATGAAAATATAGAGATAATTTTCTATTTTTATCTTGATTCTCTAAAATCTTTACATATGAGTCTGCATTAAAATTTTCATTAAACTCTGGAGCTGTTGGATAACTTGTATATCTTGGTCCTGGTTTTGAATATTTAGAAAACATTTCAAAATTTATCATTTAACTGTCCCCTTTAGTAGGAGCAAAGCTCCTTCTAAATTCCTCGCGACTGAAGCACGAGCTGTCACTCTGTAATATTTCATTTAACTGTCCCCTTTAGTAGGAGCAAAGCTCCTTCTAAATTCCTCGCGACTGAAGCTTTGGCTTTG
>CAZRAK010000020.1:0-27878 GCA_964598135.1 uncultured Campylobacterales bacterium | reverse complement strand
ATGTGGAAGATGAAAAAATAAAGACAAACAGACAAAACCTGATAGCCTCAATCTATCAAGAGTTCAAAGCAATTGCAGACATCAAAGAGATAAGTATTTGATTTGACTCTAGTATTAGAATTAGTGATACTATAGATGTTTATAACTATAAAAAAATAAGGATTTTCATGAAGTATTTTATATTAGCAGTTTTAGTTAGCATGGGGTTAAATGCAACTATATACTACGCAAAAGTTGAGCCGATACAAAAATACAGCATCAAATCAGCCGCAAGCGGTATGGTTCTAAGTTCTGTTGATAAGATGGAAGGCAGAGTCTCGAATGGTGAGGTTATCATCCATCTTGATGATGTGTTAAATAAAGAGGATTTAAAAAATTCACAAGAGAAATTAAAAATTCTTCAAGAGATGATAGCTATAACTAAGACAAATCTTGAAAATGCTAGAGAAGTAGCTAACATAAGAGCAAAAAACTACAATAAAATGAAAAATCTAAAAACAAAATCAAGAGTAGAAAAAGATAATGAACTTATAAGTAGTGTTAATGCTCAAAATCAAGTACTCACTTTATTGAGTAGCTTAGAGAATTTAAAGAGTCAACAAAACGATCAGAGATATAAAATTGCAACTTTAAAAGATTTGATAAATAAAAAAAGCATAAGAGTTCCAAAAGGGTATTTGATTTATAAACTCTATCTAAAAAAAGGAAATTTTGCAGGTATTGGTACTCCTTTGGTTGACGCATATGATATATTCCGTGCAAAAATAACTATTTTTGTTTCAAAAGAGGATTATGAATTAGCCAAAAATGGTGTTGTGTATATAAATGATAAGCCAACAACTTTTAAGGTGGATAAACTTTGGAATAATACAGATACTCAAAATATCTCCTCATATAAGGCTGAAATCATCATGCCTGCTCCAAAAATCTTTTCAAAATTGGTAAAAGTAGAGTTTAGAAAAAAATGATAAAAAAGAGCACCTGTCCGCTTGATTGTTTTGATAGTTGTAGTGTGATTTTGGGTGATGATGGAAAGTTAAGGGGAGATAAAAACCATCCCATTACAAAAGGCTATTTGTGTCATCATCTAAACAATTACCATAAAATACCAAGAATTCAAAAGCCAATCTTTAAAGCAAAAGAGATAGAGATGAAAGAGGCTTTAGATATACTGCAAGCTAAACTAAAAGATGCAAAGCCATCAAAGGTTTTGTATTTTAAAGGAAGTGGAAATTTAGGGGTAATGCAAAGTGTCACAAGACTTTTTTTTGATAAATATGGAGCAACTTTAACCAAAGGTGGACTTTGCGAAGAAGCGGGAATTTATGGTATACAAAAAGGAAGAGGGGCAGCTTTGGCGCTTTCGCCAAATATTGTAAAAAATAGTGAAGTAGTTATCGTTTGGGGCAGAAATACAAGCATAACTAACTCTCATATGCTCCCTGCCTTAAAGGGTAAAAAACTTATAGTTATAGACCCTCGTCGTACGGATATTGCCAAAAGAGCAGATATATATGTGCCTATAAAACCAAGATGTGATCTTTACTTTGCTCTTCTTTTAAGTCGTGTGGCGTATATGGAGCAGATGGAAGATATCGATTTTATAGAAGAAAGATGTGAAAATTTTGATTATTTTTTAGATGAAATAAATGGAATTCCTATGGTTGAGCTTATGCAAAAGTGTGGAGTTAAGCTTGATATTGTAGGCGAAATTTTATCTATGATAAAGGATAAAAAAGTATCTATTTTAGTGGGAATAGGAGTTCAAAAGTATACTCATGGGCATAGTGTTTTAAGATCCATTGACTCTTTTGCTGCGCTTCTTGGGCTTTTTGGAAAAGATGGTTGTGGAGTAGGATTTATTGATGATAGTAGCTATGGTTTTGGTAAGCCATTTGCTGTAAAAAGTAAAAATAGAGCTCTTATGCCAATAGTTGATTTTGGTGATTATGAAGTTAGTTTTATACAAGGGGGAAACCCTATGACTCAACTTCCTTGTACTCCAAAAGTTAAAAATGGGCTTGAAAAATCAAAATTTGTAGTTTACTTTGGACTTTATCAAAATGAAACTTCAAAAATGGCTGATTTGATAATTCCAGCTAAAAGTTTTTTAGAAAAAGAGGATTTGAAACTCTCTTATGGTCATGAATATATAGGACATATGCCAAAATTAAAAGATTGCAATATTGGCATTAGCGAATATAATCTTTGTGAGTATTTGACGAATAAATTTGGTTTTGATAAACTAAAAAGTGAAAAAGAGTATCTAAATATTGTTGTAGGTGATAATTGTATCAAAAAAGATAATTTTTTAATTTCAAGGTATCTTCAAAATTCTCCATATAGTGAAAAATTTTATACTAATAGTAAAAAATTTGAATTTTTTGACGAATTTGATGCTGATTTTAATGATGAAAAAGGTGAATTTTATCTCTTAGCAGTAAAACAAAACAGATCTTTGAATTCTCAATTTTATAGAGATGATTTTTTATCAATTCCACCAACTTTAGGTCTAAAAGATGGAGATAGCATCAGTTTGACAAATGGTATATATGAGTGTGAGTATAAGGTAAAAATTGATGAAAATCTAAGAAACGACTGTCTAGCTTTGTATTCAGGTGGAATAAATAGCAACATGTTAACGCCATTTCTCATAAGCGATGAAGGATACAATGCAGTATATCAAGATATGAAAGTGGATATTTTACGATGATGGATAATGAGATTTTGCTTGAAGATACTCTGCTTTTAGTTGAACAAAACTTCTATTTTCTAAATATGGGAGAGTTTTTAGGAATGCTCTCAAAAACTGAAGATTTGACAGACAGAAGTATGTTTGTTGTTAAAAAATTTGATGGTGAAAATGCCTATTACTTCAATGCAGATATAACATTTGAACTCTTGAAAAATGCAAGACAATACAAAAAAAATGAACTCTCATTGTTTGAATATTTTGTAGAATTTAATGCTTTTCGTGGGATTTGCATGGCAATGGTTGAAGCTTTAAGGCTTGAAAATGATTTTAAAGATTATATAGAAGATATTTTTAAAGACCAGTATGAAAATTTTTATGATATTCTCTCTTTTATAAGAAATGTATTATCTCACAATACTCATGCTGAAATCAGATTAAATGAGAGAGATTATGCAGGAACATTAAAACGAATAAGACGAATGAAACGCAAAGAGACTGTTGCTTTAAATTTTAAATACAGTAGATTATTGCCCGAAATCTCTCCCCCAAACAGTAAATATGGTGTCAATATTTCTATAAATTTTTTATCTCTAAAAATAGGTGATGAATTTTTAAAAATAGTAAATATCTGGGACCTTTTCATGCTAAGCGAACTCTGTTTTAATCTAGTCCTCTCTTTTAGACGCACAACAACATTTACCAACTAAAATACAGCTTTACTACTTATACTTTTTCATTAATTTATAAGAGTTTAGTGTAAAATTTATTAATAGATATATAAAAAATAAAAAAGATATATTTGTCAGTATGGACAAAAAATTGAATGCAAACTTTATGAGATTTGAAACTTAATTATTCTTATTAGATTGATGCACTAATTTTAAGAAGAAGAGATTGCAGAGTAATTTCTTCTTTACTTCTATGTTTATATAGAAAAAAATCAAGAATTTAAATTAAATTATGCTAAAATCATCGGGTATGGTTAAAATTTAAGGAAAAATTATGGATAAGGAAAAATTATGGATAAGGAAAAATTATGGATATTTTAGAATATATAGAGTATATAATAGGTGGCTTTTTTTTAATTATTATTGCTTGGTACATCTATGATAAGTATGTACAAAGAAAGCACCAACTACTTATAAACTATCCGATAATAGGTCGCATGAGATACTTTTTTGAGGCTGTCCGTGAGCCTTTTAGGCAGTATTTTGCAAATGAAGATTTTTATGAATCTAGGGATAAAATTGACTGGGTTTATAATGCAAGTAAAGATAGAGCAAATTATATATCATTTTCTACGGGTCAACCGCAACCTTTGCCAAAATTTCAAATCAAACATTCAAATCAAGTTTTGAATGATGATGAAGTTGATGACGATTTTAGTGTACTTATTGGAGAAAAAAGAGAGTACCCTTTTAAAACAAAATCTATCATATACCGCTCAGCCATGAGTGATGGTGCGATATCCCCTGAGGGAACTAGAGCTTTTGTAATAGGAACCAATGAGGGAAATTTTACGATAAATACAGGAGAGGGAAGTCTAACATCCAATTTTTTCGTAACTCACTCCAACCATGGTGGCGATGAATATATGGAAAATATTCCAATAACAGGAGTAAACAGAACGATATATATGCTAGTGTCAAAATTCTTTAATAGAGCAATTGCATTAAAAGCTCTTAGAACATTGCTCTTAACAAAAGAGACATATGATACTTATGTTATTGATTTTGATTCTTTGATATTCTTCAGACCAAATTGGAGTTTGCCGCTAAAAGTGTTTCCTAAAAAAGTACCAGAAGATATGCCGGATATAATTTATCAAATAAGTTCTGGTCTTTATGGGTGTAGAGATAAAAAAGGTAATTTTGATGAGCAAAGATATCAAAAAGTGATGAGTTTTTGTCGAGCCACAGAGATAAAGATAGCACAAGGTGCAAAACAGACAGGAGGAAAGCTTATGGCATCAAAGGTAACTCCTGCTATTGCTTATTATCGTGGACTTGAGCCTTATAAAAATATCTTTTCTCCAAATAGATTTCCATATGCAAAAACAACCAAGGAGTTGTTTGATTTTGTAGGAAGATTGCAAAAATTATCAAAAAAACCAGTTGGTTTTAAAATTGTCATATCAAGCAGAGATAATATTGAAGAGATAGCTCAAGAGATAAAAAAGCGAAAAGATAAAAACAAGGAAGGAATTCCAGATTTTATCACGATAGATGGTGGAGACGGTGGAAGCGCAACTGCTCCACTTGAGTTGATGGATAGAGTTGGCTTGCCAGTAAAAGATGCTATTTTTATAGTAAATAGTGTGTTAAAAGAGTATGGCATCAGAGATGAAGTGAAATTGTTTGCAAGTAGTAAAATATTAACTCCAGATGATGTAGCAATTGCACTTGCTTTGGGAGCTGATATGGTAGGAATTGCCAGAGGATTTATGATGAGTGCTGGTTGTATCAGAGCAAGAGAGTGCTCAGGTTCAAGAGGAAGACATTGTCCTATTGGATTGGCGACGCAAGACCCTAAAAAAAGAAGTGCTTATCTTGTCATGAAGGAGTCAAAAAAGGTAGCAAATTATCACAATAATTTGCTTAAAGGGTTAAAAACTATATTAGCAGTTGTAGGCAAGAAGAGTTATAGAGATTTATGCAAAAATGATTTACAATTTATCGATAAAAATGGATTTGTTCATAATGATGTAAATAGATATTATGAGGATAAGTTGAACTAATTTTGAGCCAATTAATTTAATTGGCTCAAAATTGAAATTAAATTGCTTCTTTGCCAGTTTCACCTGTTCTTATTCTTACACTTTTTTCTATGCTGTAAACAAAGATTTTACCATCCCCAATTTTACCTGTTTTTGCACTTTTAAGTATAGCCTCTATAGCTAAATCTACTATGTCTTCTTTTACTATAATTTCTATCTTGATTTTAGGTAAAAAATCAACTACATACTCAGCCCCTCGATATAGTTCTGAATGTCCTTGTTGTCTTCCATAGCCTTTTACTTCTGATACTGTCATACCAGTAATTTCAAGTTCTGTTAAAGCGTCTTTTACATCTTCAAGTTTGAAAGGTTTAATTATTGTTTCTATTTTTTTCATTTTAAGTCTCCTTTTTTCTGGGTTGAGCTTGATAAAAATTCCTCTTGATTGTTACTAGTATTTTTAGTAAGAAAGCCTGTATCTATATTTATTGTATTCATATATTTAGTGCGCGCTCACCGTGTATTACTTCATCAAGACCTGTAGTTTCTGTCTCTTCATCAACTCTTCCACCACCAGTTAAGGTTGATGCTATTAGATAAACTATGATTGTGCCAATTAAAGTATAAAGAGCTACAACTCCTGCAGATTCAAGTTGAACAAGTATTTGACCTATTCTATCTCCACTAGCTTTTAGCGGACCATCCCAAAGTAAATTTTTATCATTTAGAGCAAATATGCCAGTAGCTATTGCACCCCAAAGACCAACTAAAAAGTGGATACCAAAAGCATCTAAGCTATCATCATAGCCAAATTTTTTCTTTAAAGTAGCAACGCCAAAATGTCCGATAAATGACCCTACTATACCAATGATAAGAGCACCAATAATGCTCACAAAACCTGCAGCGGGAGTAATTGCAACTAATCCAGCCACAACACCAGATGCTGCTCCAAGTAGTGTAGGTTTTTTGTAGATAACCCATTCAATAATAATCCAGGTAACGGCTGCTGCTGCAGTTGCAACAGTAGTTGTTAAAGCTGCTAAACCAGCTATTGCATTTGCGCCAAAGGCACTTCCTGCATTAAATCCATACCAACCAAACCAAAGAAGCGCTGCACCAAGCGCTGTAAGCATAACACTCATAGGTTTCATGGCAATCATAGGATACCCTTTTCTTTTTCCTACAAAATAAGCTAAAACAAGACCTGCAAGACCACCATTCATATGAACTACAGTACCACCAGCAAAATCAAGTGCACCAATTTGCATAAGATATCCACCACCCCACACCATATGAGTTATAGGTGCATAAACAACTAAAACCCAAATAGCAGCAAATATTAACCAAGTTGAAAATTTCATCCTATCTATTATGGAGCCACTAGCAATTGCAACTGTAATAGCTGCAAATGTCCCCTGAAAGAAGACAAAAACATAAGTAGGATATGTTCCACTTAAATCAGACCACTTAATTCCATTAAGAAAGGTGTTAGAGAAACCACCCATTATATTATTGATTTCTCCTGATGATGTGCCAAATGCAATAGAGTAGCCAGCAATAATCCAGACTAATATCGCAACTGAAAAACCTACAAATACCATAGAAAAAGCATTTAATATATTTTTAGAGCGAGTCATACCACCGTAGAATAGTGCAAGACCAGCAGGAGTCATCAGCAATACCAAGGCACTTGACATAAGCATCCATGCGGTATCTCCAGAATCTAGTTTATCCCCAGCAAATGCAATCGAGGGAAGAAGTAATAAAATCGGTAAAAGCCATTTTTTCATATCTAATCTCCTTATTTTTTTTATTGCAAGAATTTTAGCAAAAATATGAGTAAAAAATAGAAAATTAGTGATTAAAAAATAGGCAATAAATTTTATTAAATAAAATATGTTATAATCAAACAACAAGTAAGCTTCTTAAAAAAATCTAATATAAATGGATGAAAATTGAAAATAGAGCAATTGATACAACAAAAAGTGATAGTGCTTGATGGTGCCATGGGTACTCAAATACAAAACAGAGATATACCAAAGAGTGCTTGGAATGGGCTAGAGGGGTGTAACGAGCTTTTGAATTGCACATATAAAGATGTTATACAAGGTATTCACAAGAGTTATTTAAAGGCTGGAGCTGATATCATAAAGACAAATACTTTTGGAGCACTTCCTTGGGTTTTGGATGATTATGGCATTGGTTCTCGTGCATTTGAGTTAGCAAAGGATGGTGCTAAAATAGCTAAAGAGGTTTGTAGAGAATTTTCAACAAAAGATAAACCCCGTTTTTGTGTTGGTGCTATAGGCCCTGGAACAAAACTTCCATCTCTTGGGCATATAGACTATGATGAGATGTATGAGGGTTATAAAATGACAGCTTTTGGACTTATTGAAGGAGGGATTGATCTATTTTTGATAGAGACTGCCCAAGACCCGCTTCAGATAAAAGCAGCTCTTCATGCTATACATGATGCACAACAAAGTGATGATGTAAAGTTGCCTATTATGATTTCGGTGACAATTGAGCTTAGCGGTACTATGCTTATAGGAACTGATGTATCTACCATTGCTACCATACTTGAGCCATTTGATATTTTGAGCCTAGGGTTTAACTGTGGTACTGGACCCGAGCAAGTTAAAAAACATGTTAAAACTCTTAGCGAAGTTTGGGGTAAAGCCATCAGCGTACACGCAAATGCAGGGCTTCCTCAAAACAGAGGTGGACACTCTTTTTATCCAATGGATCCAAAAGAGTTTGCCAATTTACAAGAGAGTTTCTTGGAGTTTGATGGTGTTTGCTTGCTTGGAGGATGTTGTGGAACTACACCACAACATATACTTGAGCTTTCAAAGAGGGTAGAAGGTAGAGTTCCTCTTCCTCCAAAAGGTTCTCAGCCAAAATCTTTAGCTTCTTTGTTTGAAACAAGAAGTATAAAACAAAATCCAGCTCCATTTTTAGTGGGCGAGAGAAGCAATGCAACTGGTTCAAAAGCTTTTAGAGAACTTCTTTTGGACGAAGATTATGATGGAACTTTATCTGTGGCACAACAACAAGTAAGAAGTGGTGCTCACGGGATTGATGTTAGTGTTGGATTTGCGGGAAGAGATGAGAGCCAAGACATGAGTGAAGTTGCAAGTCGCTACAATAGTAAGATAATACTACCTCTTATGCCAGATACTACTCAATTCTCAGCACTTGAGACTGCGTTGAAACATATAGGTGGAAAGCCTATTATTAATTCTGTAAATTTGGAAGATGGGATTGAAAAATTTGATAGAGTTTGCCAACTTGCTAAAAAATTTGGTTGCGCACTTGTCTGTTTGACGATAGATGAAAAAGGTATGGCAAAGACAAAAGAGCAAAAAATTGAAGTTGCACAAAGAATTTATGAATTAGCTACCCTTAAACATAAAATTGACCCTGAAGATTTGGTATTTGACTTACTCACTTTTACTGTTGGAAGTGGTGATGAAGAGTATTTTACAGCGGCTATTGATGTGATAGATGCTATAAAAGAGTTTCATAGAATGCACCCCAAAGTTGGTTTTGTGCTTGGCGTATCAAATATATCTTTTGGGCTTGCTCGTAATGCTAGAGAGTATCTTAACTCTGTATTTTTGCACCATTGTGTAGAAGCAGGGCTTAGTATGGCGATAATAAATGTTAAAAATACAATTCCAATGCACAAAATAAGTAAAGAACAAAGAAAAGTTTGCGAAGATTTGTTATTTAATAACAGAAGTGATGGTGACCCGCTTTTTAAATTTATTGAGTATTTTGAAGATATCAAAGAGAGTAATCAAGAAGAAGATGATGAGATTTTTAATGCCCTTAATACACAAGAAAAGCTCCAAAAACTTTTAATTGATGGCGATAAAGATAGAATAATGCCACTTTTAGTTCAAGCCAAAGAGGAGATAGCTCCTGAGATAATTGTAAATAAAATTTTGATTGATGCTATGAAAGTGGTTGGTGAGCTTTTTGGAAGTGGTCAGATGCAATTACCTTTCGTACTCCAAAGTGCAGAGGTGATGAAAGCTAGTGTGGATTATCTAAATCCATACCTTCCTAAGATTAATAAAGACAGTGAAACTACACTTATCTTAGGAACCGTAAAAGGAGATGTTCACGATGTAGGTAAAAATTTGGTTGATATCATACTTTCAAATAATGGATTTAAAGTTGTAAATATAGGTATCAAAGTTGATATTGATGATTTTATAAAAAATTATAATGAACACAAAGCCACAGCTATAGGAATGAGTGGTTTGCTTGTAAAATCAACAAATGTCATGAAGGAAAATCTAGAAAAATTACAATCTATTGGGTTAAAGGTTCCTGTTTTGCTAGGGGGTGCAGCTTTGACGGATAATTTTATCGAAGATTTTTGCAGACCTATTTATGATGGACCTATATTTTACTGCAAAGATGCTTTTGAGGGTATTGAGGCTATGAGCAGGATAGAGAAGGGTGATTTTAATACTGACTTTGAAAGACAGAAGATAAAAGAAGTTCAGCAAAAAGAGAAAAAAAAGTTAATACCTATGCCCGATTTTAAAGATATCAAGATGCCAAGTCGTGGGAATTTGATACCAACTCCACCATTTTGGGGTAGGCGAGTGATAAAAGAGGGAATTAATGATATCGCATATGAGTGGATAAATCATAAATTGCTATTTTCAAGAGCTTGGGGATATAGTGGGAAAGGGATGAGTAAAGAAGAAAAACAGAGGCAAAAAGATGAAGTCTTATGGCCATTATATGAGAAAATTAAAACACAAATTACTCAAAGAGAGTTGTTTGACCCAACTATTATATATGGTTATTATCCTTGTAGAAGCGATAAAAATAGACTATATATCTTAGACGAAAAAAGAGGATTTTTTGGTAAAAAAGATATAAATAGAGAATTATTAAATCCTGAAAATATAACTCATACCTTGAATTTTCCAAGACAAAATAGAAAGCCTCATAGATGTTTGAGTGATTTTTTTACAAGTGATAGAGATGATATCGTGGCATTTACTTGTGTGAGTGCGGGAAGTCATTTTAGTGAGTATGAAAAAGAGCTATATAAGCAAGGGAAGTTTAAAGAGTACCATTTGATACACGGACTTAGCATAGAAATAGCCGAGGCATTGGCTGAAATTGCACATAAGCAGATAAGATTGGATTTGGGGATTGCACAAAAAGAAGGTCATGCGCTAAAAGATGTGCAAATGCGTGCATATCAAGGTTGTCGTTACTCTTTTGGTTATCCTGCCTGTCCAGAACTTAGTGATTCGAAAGTGATATTTGACCTTCTGAAACCTGAAGAATTTGGTATAATTTTAGGTGAAACTTTCCAAATTCATCCAGAACAAAGCACAACCGCTATGGTTTTACATCACCCCGAGGCTTTATATTTTAGTATTTAAGAAATACTTGGATACAATTTACTCTCAAAAAATAGACTTCTTGCAAAACTATAGTATGAGGCTCAGACCGATGGGAGGATTTATCCTCTAAGCTGTAGTTTTGCAAGAAGTCTAATATTTAGGAGAAAAAAATGAAAAGTCCAAAAGGATTTCGCGGAAAATATTTTTCACTTGCTGCTATCCTTGCTTTGACTACCACTGTGACACTAGCTAGCACAACTGCTAGTTATAGCGATGCACAAATAAGTGTTCAAAAGCAAAATAGATATGCCAAGAGTGAAGATGAGATGCTTCCGCGAGAAGAGGTGCCCATTGTTATAATTTCAAAAAAGATTAAGGTCAAAGAAGTTGATGCACCGTTTGCATCTGAAATCTACACTAAAACACAAATAAAAAAATCCCACGCCAAAGATATCTACGAATTTTTAAATACACAAACATCAGTTTCATTGTTGCCAAATTATGGAAATAAATTTGCTCCTTTGATTGATATGAGAGGGTATGGAGTAAATAATGGATATCAAAATATTGTAGTAACACTAAATGGTAAAAGGATAAATAATATAGATGGAAGCCCACAGCTTTTAACTTCAATTCCGATACACAGTGTGCAAAAGATAGAAATTATAAAAGGTTCAGGCTCTGTTGAGTATGGGGATGGTGCAAATGCTGGAGTTATTAATATACTAACAAAAGACACAAAAGGATTCTCTTTTAAGACATATGCAGGCTCACATGGTGCAAAATTTGGCTCAGCTAGTGTGGGTATAAAACAAAAAAAGTTTTCCATTGATGGATATATAGATGACTATTCTGATAATGGTGCAAGATTGGTTGATGCACTAGGCGATAAAGATAGGAGTTGGAGTAGAAATAAGTATATAAATATGTCATTTACTCCTTTTGAAAACTTGAATTTTAAGATAGGAAAGCATGTATCAAAAAATGGTGTTGTTTATGCAAACGGAATGACTTATACTCAATATCTTGGAGATATAAATTCTGTAGATACAGGTAGTAGTAGAGGGTATTTTGATTCAGATAATTTTTTACTTGGTTTTGATTATAAATTGAATAAAAATTTTAAACTCAATTTTGATTATAATCATGAAAAAAAGAATTCAACAATTTTTAGAAAACAAAAATATGATTACAAAAGTTATAATACAAAAATACAATATGACAAAGATAATTTTAATACTGTTTTTGGAATTCAAAAGTTTAATGGAGACAGAAAGATTACGGGACAAGATACAACAAAAGATAATCTAGGTTACTATGCTAAAGTTGTATATCAGGTGCTTAAAAACAGATTTTCTTTGGGTGCTAGAGTTGAAAAAGTTGACTATACGCATAGTGATAGTGTGAGTAACTTAAAAAGTGATGCATCTTTAAGTGCATTTGATATTGGCTATAACTATAAAATAAACAGTATCTCATCTATTTTTATAAATTATAATAAATCGTTTCAAGCACCAAATATTGATATGTTTTTTAAGCCTATATATGTAAGTTGGACATATGACCATACGGAATTTAATGGTTTTATAAAACCAATGAAAGTAAAAACAATCAATATCGGATATAATTATTTAGGATATCCGAACAAGGCAAAAGTTACTATTTTTTATTCAAATATAAACGATGAAATATATTTTGATGGAACAAATAACACAAATTTAGATAAAACAAGAAAATATGGTTTGGAAATATATGATAGATACAATATTTTATATAACTTGTATACAACTTTAAATTATTCATATTTAGATACAAAGATAAGACAAAACCAAGGTGATACATCTATCATAGGCAATGGAATTCCTGGGGTTTCCAAGCATAATGTAAAATTAGCATTAGGGTATAATCCAACACGCAGGACAACTCTTTTGTTATCGCATACTTATAAATCAAAAGCATATGCCATGAATGATTTTGACCAAAGTCTAGGTAGACAAGGTAGTTATAGTTCTACTGACTTTTCGGCAAGCTACAAGTATAAAAAGTTTGAGTTTTTTGCGAAAATAGACAATTTATTTAATAGAAAAAATGCTCTTTTTGTTGATGGATGGTCAGGATTAACGGTATATCCAGTCAACTATGAAAGAAGCTTTATGCTAGGAGTGAATGCAAAGTTTTGAGAAAGCTACAAGTAAGAAATTATCTATATTACAAATTTTTAAATTCTCTATTTTTGGGACTTAGTGTAGGGAGTATATTTATTTTATATACTCCTCTTCAGCCCTCTGTATTTTCACTTGGAGGGATTTTTCTAGCAATTGGTATGCTAGTACTCGCCAAATTTTATAGCAAAATTATGAATATAGAAGCATTTTTTTATATCACTCTTTTTGTTGAGTTGATTGTTTTAGCCTTTGTTTTAGCTTTTTTGATTTTAAATTACTCATATATGAGTGCACTTGTTGTCTATCTTGGCTATCAGGTTACTTTTGTTTTTGGTAGTTATTTAGTGCGAATGGAGACGATAGCTCTTAAAAAAACTAAAATCATCTCTATGGCAGATATCATAAAACAAAAAGGTTATCTCGCTGGTTTAGTGTTTTCATATCTCTTTTATAAAATAATGGAGCAAATAAATATAAGCGACAAACAGATAGAAGTTTATGACTTACATATCGGGCTTTTAGTCTTGGAGATAATAATTATACTTATGATTTTTCGCTCTTTTTCTAAAAAAATTAGTTAACCATTTTTCTAGTATCAGCACTACCAGCCAAGCTATTTCCATTGTGATGATTGAGTGGCTTAGAAAATGGTCACCTATAAACATTTTATAAAACGACATACTCCAACCAACTATCATAGCAATTGCAAGTGCTCTTTTTCTGTTTTTTTCTGTTTTAAATAGAAAAAATAGTGAAAATAAGGCAAATCCACCACTAGCATGACCCGCAGGCCAACACTTTATTTTACCTTTTTGCTTAAATGTTTTAGGGTATGAATCAAGAACTTTTATATCTGGGTAAACTCCACCAAAATGTTCTATATTTTTAGGGCAAGGTGTATTTGTTGTAGCTTTCAATGCGCCAACTATTGTAGGTATTAAAATAGCTGCAAAAACGACTAAAATCAACCCTTTTTTATATTTCTGGATAATCCTCTTTTTTCTAAAAAATATTAAACTAAAGAGTATAGATATTCCAAATATAATAAGTAATTTTTTTATACCATTATAGAATATAAATTTTAGTATAGGCTCATTTCTGTCTATCAACCATTTGTGTGTATCAAAGTTGTAAAAATAATTTTGTAATACAATATCTACATTTGTATATTGAAAAAATAGTATAGTTGCTACTAATAGTAGAAAAATGATGATGAATTGTCTATTTATTGACATCTTTTCTCCTGTATTTTAGATAATATATAATGGAAATTATAGAGATGAAACCCACTAGAAATAGCATTATTAAATGTAGATATTGTTGTATCAAAGCTTGATTTTCTCCTATAAAGTAACCCAATAATACTAAGATAATCACCCAAATACCAGCTCCAAGTGCTGTAAAGAGTGTAAAAATTTTAATATCCATTCTGCCAAGTCCTGCAGGGAGTGAAATATACTGCCTTACCCCTGGAATTAACCTACCAATAAAAGTGGAAATACTACCATATTTTTTAAAAAATAACTCAATTTTATGAAGTTTGTGTTCATTCATAAAGAAGTATTTGCCATATTTTAAAATAGCAGGGCGTCCTAATTTTTTGGCAAGATAGTAATTAAATAGTGCTCCTAAAATTGCTCCAAAAATCCCTGAAATAATCGCAATATAGATATCCATATCCCCCTTAGATGCTAGATAACCAGCAGGTATCATAACAACTTCGCTTGGGAACGGAAAGAATGAACTCTCCAAAAACATCATAATAATGATACCAATATAACCTAAATTACCAATAGTATTTACAATAGAATTTATAATAACATGAAGCATTTTAAACCTTTTGCGAAATTTTACCATAAAATTAAAAAAATCTGCTACAATATCTTAAAAAGGATAAAAATGTCATACAGAGCTTTTGTTATTGATGAAATGGATAGAAATTTTACTCAAAGTATTAAAAATTTACCTTTAAAGATTTTGGATAAAAATGATGTTTTAGTTCGTGTTAAATATAGTGCTTTAAATTTCAAAGATGCACTAAGTTCTATCGGTAACAAAGGTGTAACAAAAAAATATCCACATACACCAGGCATAGATGGAGCTGGTGTGGTTGAACGAAGTAGTAGCGAGAGGATTAAAGTTGGTGACAAAGTTATAGTTACAAGTTTTGATTTAGGTATGAATACGAATGGTGCTTTTAGTGAGTACATTAGTGTGCCAGAACATTGGGTGATACCTTTGCCGAAAACTCTTAGTCTTAAAGAGGCTGCTGCTATTGGTACGGCTGGATTGACTTCAGCTATAGGAGTAGAAAAACTTATTAAAAATTCGTTAAAAAAAGATGGTAGAGTTTTAGTAAGTGGTTCTACTGGAGTGGTTGGAAGTTTTAGCGTAAAACTTTTATCTCATCTTGGTTTTGAAGTTGTTGCACTTACATCCAAGATTGATAAAAAAGATTTTTTACTCTGTGCGGGAGCTAGTGAAATTCTTCTTAGAGATGAGTTTGTTATGAGTGAAAAAAAGCCTCTTTTAAAGCCTTTGTATGATGGTGCCTTAGATGTTGTGGGCGGTGAACTTTTAGAAAATATCTTAAAACAGATAAAACCAAAAGGAAGTGTAGCAATATGCGGGTTAGTAGGTTCACCTAGATTAGATACGACAGTATTTCCTTTTATTTTAAGAGGCATTAATCTTTTAGGTATAGATTCTGCTGAAGCTTCTATCGAATTAAGAGCGATGATTTGGAATAAATTGGCAAACGAGTGGAAAATAGACTTGAGTGATATTATTCATGAACATACTCTAGAAGAGTTGCCACAACTTATAGATGATATGCTAAATGCCAAAAGTGTAGGCAGAGCAATTATAAAAATATAGAGGTACTTTCGCACCTCTGTTTACATAGCAAAAAGGTCACTAAATTCATTAAAATTCATATTTTCTAATTGCTCTTTTGAAGCGCATATCTGTGCAATTATATCTGAATTTTTTGGAGATAATCTAGTTTTTAGATTTGATTTAAATTTTTCAATTAAAAAAGGAATTCCCTCATCTCTTCTTCTTCTGTGCCCGATAGGATACTCTATCTCAATCTTTTTTGTGCTTGTACCATCTTTGAAAAATACCTGTACCGCATTTGCGATGGAGCGTTTATCAGCCTCTAGGTACTCTTTTGTATATCTATCATCAACTTCTACAACCATTTTATCTCTTAAGATATCTATCCTTGCATCACCTGCTATGTTATCTTCGTAGTAATCAGCTGTTAATTCTCCAAATATGAGGGGAATTGCTACCATATACTGGATACAATGGTCTCTATCTGCTGGATTTGCAAGAGGTCCTACTTTATTTATAATTCTCTGCCCTGATTCTTGAGTTGTAATGATGATTTTTTCTATATCATTTAACTTGTCTTTGACTTCATTGTGCAGTATTACAGCACATTCACAAGCAGTTTGAGCATGAAATTCTGCTGGAAAACTGATTTTAAATAGGATATTTTCCATTACATAGCTTCCAAAATCTTGAGGAACTGTGAGTTTTTCACCTCTCATTTTAACATCTTCAAAACCCCAAGCTTTGGCGGTGATAGCAGATGGATAGCCCATTTCGCCCATTAATGCTTTTAGGGCTAAATTTACACCGCGACTACTAGCATCTCCTGCTGCCCAAGATTTTCTTGAACCTGTATTTGGTGCGTGCCTATAAGTTCTAAGGGCGCCACCATCTATAAAAGCGTGACTTACAGCGTTTCTCACTTCTTCAAAAGTTCCACCAAGCATTGCACAAGCAACAGCAGATGAAGCGATACGAACTAAAAGAACATGATCCATGCCTTTTCGATTAAAACAGTTTTCAAGTGCTAAAATCCCTTGTATTTCATGAGCTTTTATCATAGCCGTCAATACATCTTTTACTTTTAATGGTGCTTTCCCATATTGTAAATTTTTTCTACTAAGATAATCAGCAACAGCCCAAATCGCTCCTAAATTATCACTTGGATGACCCCACTCTGCTGCTAGCCAAGTATCATTGTAATCAAGCCATCTGACCATAGCTCCTATGTTAAAAGCTGCTCGTTCAGGCTCTAGTTGATATGAAGTTCCAGGTACTTTTGCTCCAAGTTTAGGAAAGTTAGCCCCCTCTACAACAGGACCTAAAAGTTTTGTACAGTTTGGATACTTTAAGGCTAAAAGCCCACACCCTATGGTGTCCATAAGACAGTATTTGGCTGTATCAAAAGCTTCACTACTTTTTATTTCATAATCAACTGCATATTTTGCAATATCTGTTAAGATTTTATCAAAATCTGGTCTTGAAGTATTTAGCGTTCCTATTTCACTGCTCATATTATCTATCCTCTAATTTAATATAATTTCTATTTTCTACCCCTATATATTGACTGCTTGGGCGGATTAGTTTATTATTGGCTCTTTGCTCTTTTACATGTGCAGCCCAACCTGTAGTTCTGCTCATTATAAATATAGGTGTAAAATAATCAGTTGGTATATTTAAAAATCTGTAAGCAGAAGCAGAGAAAAAATCAGCATTTGTTGGAAGTTGAGGTTTCTCCTTTTTCATCACTTTTTCGATTGCTTCACTTATTTTGAAAATATCGGTATCCCCACCTAGTTTTTTTGACCAAGATTTTACAATAGGACTTCGTGGGTCACCATCTTGTCCATAAACTCTATGTCCAAAGCCCATCAAAAGTCTTTTATCTTCGAGTATTTTGTAAACTCCTTTTATGGCTTCATCAACACTATTAAAAGAGTCTATAAGTCTCATGGCCGCTTCATTTGCACCGCCGTGAAGAGGACCTCTTAAAACACTAATACCAGTTGTAATAGCACTATAAGTATCTGAAAGTGTTGAAGCACAAATTCTAGCCGCAAAAGTTGAAGCGTTAAATTCGTGTTCAGCATACAGTATCAAAGAGACATGCATACATCTTTTAGCGTCTTGATTTGGAGATTTGCCGTGTAGTTTTTCTAAAAAATACCCTGCAATTGTATCTTCATCACTATTTGTATCTAATTTTGTGCCATCTTTGTGAAAGTGATGCCAATAGAGTAAAATAGATGGAAAAATTCCAAGCAGCCTGATAATAACTCTGTCTTGTTCACTTTGAAAATCAAATTCTGGTTCAAGTGCTCCAAGTGCAGAACAACCAGTCCTCATGACATCCATAGGATGAGCATCTTTTGGAATATTTTCTAGTATATTTTTCAATTTATGTGGCAAAACTCTCGCTTTTATCAATTTTTTCTTATACTCTTCCAGCTCCTGTGTATTTGGAAGTTCTCCATATTGTAGTAAAAACGCCACCTCTTCAAATGTTGCATTTTGAGCTAAGTCTTCTATGCTGTATCCTCTATAATTTAATCCATTGCCTTGCCCTACAGTACATATTGCGCTCTCTCCAGCAACTACTCCTGCTAATCCACCAGTTTTTTTGTTACCCATGGTTTATCCTTTGTTTCTCTTAAATAGTTCATCTAACTTCTCTTCATATGTATGATAATCAAGCATATCATATAGCTCCATTCTTGTTTGCATAATATCTATGGTTGAGCTTTGTGTACCTTCATTTATGATAGCTTTAAACACTTCTAAAGCTCCCTTATTCATGGCTCTAAATCCAGAAAGTGGGTAGAGAATCATCGATATTCCAACACTCGCAAGTTCATCGACTGTGAAAAACGGAGTTGCTCCAAATTCTGTTAAGTTTGCAAGGATAGGAACATCTATCTTGTTTGTGAACTCTTCATACTCTTTTAGCGTGTGTATGGCTTCGGCAAATATCATATCAGCTCCAGCTTCAACATATGCACTTGCTCGTTCAAGTGCAGCTCTTTGTCCTTCACTCGCATGTGAGTCTGTTCTTGCCATTACGACAAAGTCTTTATCAATTTTAGCGTCAACTGCAGCTTTTAGACGGTCACACATCTCATCTGTGCTTACAAGCTCTTTGTTTGGTCTGTGCCCACATCTTTTTTGTGCAACTTGGTCTTCTATATGGCATCCTGCAGCTCCCGCTCTTGTCATCTCTTTTATGGTTCGAGATATATTGAAAGCTCCGCCAAAACCAGTATCAGCATCAACTAAAAGTGGTAAATCAGACCTAGAAGTTATCCTCCTAATATCTATACAAACATCTTCAAGACCAGTCATCCCGATATCTGGTAAACCATAGCTTGCATTTGCTACTCCTGCGCCTGAAAGATATAGTGCTTTTGCTCCAACTTTCTCAGCTTGAATGGCACTATATGCATTTATAACACCTAAAATCTGTAATGGACTCTGCTCTTTTATAGACTCTCTAAATTTTTTTCCTGATGACATTTCTCCCCCTATTTATAGTTTTTTTAATTTGAGTAAAATTTACACCTATTGGCGAAAAACTTTAATTTTTTTTGCCTTTTGGATAACCAAGTTTTTTAATGGCTTCTTTTATCTCTGGTAAAACACCTTCATCCTCTATGGTAGAGGGCATATTCCATTTTTTTCCATCTGCCATACTTCTCATAGTTCCCCTTAGTATTTTTCCACTTCTTGTTTTTGGTAATCTTTGAACTATGGTTGCAATTTTAAAACTAGCAACTGCTCCAATTTCGTCTCTAACAAGCTGTATAACTCCATCTACTAGTGCACTATAGTCTCTCTCAATTCCCTCTTTTAAAACTACGAAGCCCATAGGAACCTCACCTTTTAATTCGTCATCAACACCTATGACAGCACACTCTGCAACATCAGGGTGTTTTGCTACAACTTCTTCCATTTCACCAGTAGAGAGTCTGTGTCCTGCTACATTTATAACTCCATCCATACGCCCCATAACCCATACATAGCCATCTTTATCTATATATCCAGAATCTCCAGTTAGATAGTATCCTTTATAATAACTCAAATATGAACGCTGATATCTCTCATCATCACCCCAAACACCCATCAAGCAACTAGGTGGAAGTGGCAATTTTATGACAAGATTTCCCAACTTTCCTGCTTTGCACTCTTTTCCATCTTCATCAAGCGCTCTTAAATCAAATCCAGGCATTGGTTTTGTTGGGCTTCCTGGTTTTACTTTCATGGGATCCAATCCAAGAGGGTTTGCAGCTATTGCCCAGCCTGTCTCTGTTTGCCACCAGTGGTCAATAACAGGTTTTTTAGTTACTTTTTTCATCCATTCTAATGTTGGTGAATCACATCTTTCACCTGCAACAAATATATTTTTTAAGTGACTTAAATCATATTTTTTAGCCCATTCTCCATTTGGATCCTCTTTTCTTATGGCTCTAAAAGCAGTTGGTGCAGAGAAAAGAATATTTACTTTATACTCTTCACATACTCTCCAAAAAGATCCAGGATTTGGAGTTCGTACAGGTTTCCCCTCATATAAAACCGTTGTGCATCCGTTCATTAATGGTGCATATACGATATATGAGTGCCCAACAACCCAGCCTACATCACTAGCGGCCCAATAAACATCTCCAGGTTTTGCATCATAAACATTATCCATAGACCATTTCATAGCTACAGAGTGTCCACCATTGCTTCTTATAACACCTTTTGGTTTTCCTGTGGTTCCTGAAGTATAAAGTATATATAAAGGGTCAATTGCATCTACTGGTACACAATCAACAGGGTTTGTTTTACTCTCTTCATCTTCCCAGTCAACATCTCTCCAAGGGAGCATATTGCATCTATCTTGTGGCCTTTGCCAGATTATGCAGGCATTTGGTTTGTGACTTGATTGTTTTATAGCTTCATCTAAAAGTGGTTTGTACTTAATAACCTTTCCAACTTCGATACCACAACTTGCACTTATGACAACTTTTGGTTTGGCATCTTCTATTCTAGTGGCTAACTCATGTGCTGCAAATCCACCAAATACAACCGAGTGAATGGCTCCTATCCTAGCACATGCGAGCATAGCAATAACAGCCTCTGGAATCATAGGCATATAAATAACAACCCTATCCCCCTTGTAGACACCTTTATTTACAAGCATACCAGCTACTTTTGCAACCCTATCTCTTAGTTGCCTATATGTGTATGTTTTTTTTGTGTCTGTTACAGGCGAGTCATATATGAGTGCTAATTGTTCTGCTCTGCCATTATGAATATGAAGGTCAAGTGCATTATAACAAGTATTCATGCACCCGCCGACAAACCATCTGTAGTGGTCATCTACAACATCTAAGACTTTATCCCATTGGTGATACCAATGTACTTTTGTCGCAGCTTCTGCCCAGAATTTTTCTGGATTTTTTATAGATTGACTATAAACTTCATTGTAAATTGTTCCCATATGTATCTCCTTGTATTATTATTTATTATTATACTCCATAATATGTCAAGTTGCGTAGTATAAAAATTAGAATTAAGGGACTATTTTTATACATAAAAACTAAAATTGTCAAAATTTGTAATTTTTGTACAAAAATAGTACAATATAAGGAAAAAGGATTATCACTAAAGAGATGAAAAAAACTAAAATTGAAAAGATAATAGATATATATAATGCTTCTCAACTTAGTATATCCAAGTTTGCTTCAATTATGGGAAAAGACAGGAGAACACTAACATCCTGGATAGATAGACACTCTAGTAAAGAACCAAATATTGAGATATTACAAAAAATAGCAAAATTTTTTAGATATCCTAATAAAATATGGGATGATAACTGTCAAGATGAAGATTTTTTAAATCTATTAACAAGTGTACCAAAAAAAGAGATAAAAATAATAGATGAAGGATATTTAGGAGGACTAAAGTATATATTAAAGTATGAAGATAAAGAGAGATTTGTTATACATCCTCAATTTCCAGGACCCATGTATCGTGATACTACAGTACCTAGGGTTTATAGAACCAAAAGTACATCGCAAATAGAAGCTTTTAAACGAGAAAGAGTAAAAAAAATGCTTTCCTATTCCTTTCAAACAGTAGAGTGGTATAGTATAAAATCACTTTTGATGTTTTGTTTCTCGCCTATAGGAAATTTTTACACAAAAGAGCAGAAAATTTTAATACTAAGATTGATGTATGAAAATTTTCACGAAAACTACAATAAAAAATTATACTTTTTTGATTCATTTTCACGAAAGATTTATGGTTTAGACATGATATATACATCAATCAATATAAAAAATAGTGTTATATTTTTTAAAGCCCCATTAGCATCAGTTTTTATTGAAGTAAGAAATAAAAAACTTATTGAAAGAATTCACAAACACTTTACATACGGAAAAGAAGCACCAGTGCATGTGAATCCAAATGATGCTTCAAAAATTTTAGAAATTTTACAAAAGGCTATAGAGATAGATTTAACCCTAGAGCAAGCGTATGAGCAGATAAATCAACAAAGTGATTATGGAGAAATTTTTAAAAATAACATTAGCATATCATTACAACAAAATCTGTCATTGCCCAAAACTCTAAAATAGTTATTTAAGCAAAACTTTACTTATAGCTTCCATGGATTTATCGCTCATGTCTAGCCCTAGATGTTTACTTCCTTTTACTTTCACTATGCGCACATTTAAACCTTTTGATTTTGCTAGCATATAGAAATCTTTTGTCATTTTTGGTTTAGATACCCTGTCTCTTGTGCCATATATTAGGACTATTTTGGTAGTTTTTGGAATATTATTTATATAATCGACTGCTGAAACCAATCCCTTTGCCCTGTTTCTTTTATGTATATTGTAAATTCCACCTGCACTAAAAAGATTTGATATAAGAAAAGGTTTTAACCCTATTAGTGTCGCACCCATCATAGCTCCTGCCGAGTGTCCTATGTAGTTTATCTTTTTTGCATGATATTTTTGTTTGAAGATTTTGATAACATTGGCTAAAAATAGAAGATACTTTTTGTTAGCAGCTTGTGGTTTTGTTTTGCTTTGGTAGCTGAGTGCTTTAAAGTTGTTTGTAGATGACCCTGAATAACCAGGAAGAGCTATTGCAATAGTTGTTATATCTGTTTGTAAGGCTAAATCTTCAGCAAAAGGAGCATATCTTGCCAAAATATTTGTTCCAGCTTTCCAAGTTCCGTGAACAATAATATTTAGTGAATTTTTGTTATCAGCAAGGGCTGTATGAAATTGTAAACATTCACCATCTGCAAATATAAAATTTTCACCCTTTTTTATACATTGATTTTTAGTGATAATAGAAGCATTCAAAGTGATAGCTCCCAAGGTTATGATGAGTAAAGCTTTGAGATAGTTTTTCATATTTAGCCTTTATGCAGTTTATACTATTTTACACAACAAGGCTAAATATGTCAAACTACTTTTAAAAGATATGGAAAAATATTTAAACTACTTGTGATATCTCTTTTTTAAGCATCTCTATATCTACTTTCCCATGACTAGGATTTATTAAGGGTAGTTTTTGCTTATAAATCACAATTGATGGTATCATATGATTTGGCAGATGTTTTTTGAGTTCAAACAGTATTTCATTTTTTGCAAACTCTGTTGAAGCACTATATGCCAAGACTATTTCCTCTTCTATCTTTTCATTGTCTATCGAAAAGACTACACACTTTTTTATCTGAGGTAAATTGTGATTTACAACACTCTCTATCTCGTAAGGGCTGATTCTAAAACCACGAGATTTTATCATGTCATCATTTCTTGATACAAAATAGATATAACCCTCTTCATCTTTGTATACAAAATCCCCGCTACTTACAACTATCTCATCAGTTAATTCCCCCTCTAAATTAACTACATTTTTTAAAATTTTTATAGATTTATAAAATTTTTCTGTAAACTCTGGTGCATTCCAATAGCCTTTATATATATATCCACCTCTGTGTATCAACTCTCCTATTTCTCTTGGTTTGCACTCATATCCTTTGTCATTTATTACATAAATTTCAACATCAGGAATTGCTTTGCCTATTGAGTCGGGTCTGATTTTTAGCTGACTTGGTTCAAGATATGTTGAGCGGAAGGCTTCAGTTAAACCATGCATTGAGAAAAATTTGGCATTACGATAGTGTTCTTCTATATTTTGTATCATTTTTGTTGTTATTTTTCCACCTGAGCTAGTGATAATTCTCACATTACAAAGAAGTTTTGGATTTGGAATGATAGCAGTTTTATCATCAAACATTTGTGTTAAATGTATAGGCATCAATGGAAGTATAGTGACTTTATCATTTAAAACATGATTAAAAAAATCAGTTGAAAGGAGCATACTGTGGATAGCCAAAGAGGCTCTTTTGTACACAGCGCAGCAGATTTGATTGATGCCATAATCAAGAATAAAAGGCAAAACCCCACTTATAACATCATTTTTTTGAATATCAAGATACTTGGAAACCACCCTTGCACTATCTACTAAATTTCTGTGAGTTATTACTATGCCTTTTGGAAAACCAGATGAACCAAAACTATAGGTAATAACTGCATTTGAGTGTCCGTTTATGTTGCAATCGTATTTTTTAGTACAACATTTGTAAATCTCTTCAAAAGAGACAAGCTCGCTTTTTATTGCCTCATAAGTGATGATTACACCACTATATTTAACTTCATCAATATTTTTTAGTTTAATTTTATCGGTTATAATGCATGAGATATCACAATCATTAATAATATGTTGTATCTGTTCAGGTTTTAAGTATCTAGAAATTGGTACAAAAACAAAATTGGTTGACATTATAGCAAGAATTGCTATGACTTGTGAAGCATTTTTGTGTGAATATATACCAATTCTACTGCCTTTTGGGATTTCTAATTCGCTTAGGTATTGTGCTATTTGGTTTACTTTACCAAAAAGTTCACCATATGTTAATTTTGCATCTGCATTAATAAGAGCAATTTTATCACTCGCTTTTTCATTTGCTTTTTCTATCAAACTTCTCATACAGTTTATTGACATATTAAATCCTTAACTATTTTTTATACCAATTGTCCAGATATCATAATTAAAATCAAGAACAATTTTTGGTATATTGGTTATATTTTGTATTTTTTTATAAAAGAAACGAACTACGCTTGTCACTTCATCTTGAGTTAAAACTTTTGTTATTCCACCAGTTAAAACTATGCTTTTTAGCAATTCTAATCTAATATTGATATAAGTTGGATGATAAGATGAAACTTTACATAAAACTAAAAATATAGACAGTTGCATTAAAACTCTAAGTGACTTTTTACTATTTTGTTCAAATATATCTTCTGTGACATTTAGATAATTTAGTAATTCATATACAAATTCATTGTTTTTAGCAGAAAATATCAAACTCTGTTTTGATTTGTAAACTCCAAGCTTCTTAAAGACAAGTCTGTTGTATTCACTATCATTCAAGATATTGTCACGAACTAAATCACGACTATAGTGTATGTCAGTAGTAGCCCCACCGATATCAATAACTATAAAAGGATTTACAACTTCAAAATTTGCATCTATATAAGGGAGTGAACGGTTAACAATGTATGGAGTAGAGTAAATTTGATTTGAAGTTAGGGTATAAAGTTGCTTTATTTCTTCTTTTCCAACTATATCTTGCTGATAAAGATTGGTTAAATACTCTTTTAACCCCTCTTCCTTTATCTTTAGTTTTGTGGTTATTATGTTGTCTAAAACTACCAGCTTATCAATATTTTGATGAAGAAAATTGATATCTTTTTTACTGCCAACATAAACAATATTACTATAATTTAGTTTTTCAAGATAATCAAATAGTTTTTGGTCATAGATATCTCCTACGGTGTCAATTCCACCAACTATTATAACAACATCTAGCAAATCACCTGGAATCGTACTATCTTCTATCTTGTGGTAGAGTATGGTATCTATGATATTTATACCAGAGTTAAAAGCTATATTTTTGGCATATTTAAGACTAAAAGAGTTCGTAAGTCCTATGATAAGTGTACTTAACCCTCCATTTGCAGAGGAGCAAATATGGATATCCTCATCTCTATATTTTGTGATAGTATTGCCAAATTTTGTGATTAAATCATCATAAATATTTTTATTAAAATCCCTAAATTGTTGATATATTCCCTCTGCAGAGCTTATTTTAAAATAGGTGCTACCTATGTCTATCAGTAACTCACTCATGCATCACTCCTATATCACATATAATTTTATTTATAACTGAAGTTTTATCTTCACTTAGTTTTACTTTTGATTTTTCATAAGTAAAACATTTATCACTTATAGGAAGATTTCCTTTTTCTATAATTCTTATATTGTTGAAATTATCCCTAATGGTTATGACTTCATTATGATTTATGATATGTGGAGAAAAGGGTACATCTATTGTGCCATTTTTTATGGAGTTAAAAACTTTTCTCCAAAGAGTATCTGCGTTATCGTTGAAAACTGCTTCCATTATAGAGTGAACTTCTGCTTCTAAGTTAGTCTCTTCTTCCTCATCACTTATATGCGGCAAGCCTCTGAGAATTTTAAATGTATATTTTGTATTTGCTACTGATTGGGCATTGCACTCCATAGTTGGAATTCCAAAAGCTTCATCCCTTGTTTTGGTGATGATTTTATCTGCTCTTACAAGAGCCGATATAACAGAACTTGTGTTGATGAGTGAGTCTGAAAATTCTTTGTTTCTAGGAAATGCTCCCATCCATTGATGATATACTAAATTTATAGTAGCATTTTCACAATCTATCTTTTTTGCATAAAATTTTGCTGTTTTTCTAAGCACATTTGCAGTTACTACATCTTGAATGAGTGAGCCATGTTGCGCAAAACTAACAGAAAATGACTTAACCCCTTCTTCAAGAGACAAAAGCATCTCCAAAAGTTGTATTACGATAGTTATGCAAGGTGGAACCAAAGTGGCGGTAAGCGGACCAAAAGATTCTCTGTTTATTGGCTCATTGAGTACAGAGTAATTTGCACATATTTTTTCTACATATTTCCAATACAAAAAAGCTTTATCAAGTGGAAAATTTTTGGAGTAGGGTAAAAGATAGGTGATAGGACCACCCTCTATCTCAAATATACCGCTCGCTAGAGCTGTTTCAACAAGTAGTCTTGCATCAGGAGTTCCATGGCGAAGACTCATAGGTTTGTTGAAGTTAGTTACCATTTTTCTTGTTGTGTTGTAACCGTGTGTGATAAGGGGGTAACCATTTAGCATATCAACTTCATTTGCCTCTGAGAGCATTAACATCTTTTTAGAGCTAGCATAGTCATTTAATCTCGTGTGGGAGTCGATAGTTAAAGGCATGACATCGATATTTGCCTTCATAAACTCTTCATAGAGTTCAAACTGTTTGTTATAAGTTGGAAATCCACCACGAGGTTGTACTAAAGTTGTAGTAGAATTTTTAAATTTATGAGAGATAAAGAGTTCTTTGTTTGCATTTTTAATAAACTCCTCTATTTCAGCAAAATCAAAAGTATCTATGTACTCATTTTGGACAATTATATCCCTTTCTCTTTGGAGCAGGCTCATAATTTAGCCTTTATATACTCTTCTAGTTTGTCCAAGCCAACATTTAAGTCCACTTGATGAAATACTAAATCAAAGCCATATGATTTGTATTTTGGTATGATATCTTCATCTTTTGCTTCCCCAACACACAGATTGCCACCTATGACAAAAATCACATTTTTTAGCTCATATTCAGCTCGTAAAAATTGCAATTCTCGACACCAACCCTCAGCTTCACCATTTAAAGAAGAGATAAGAAGTATATTTGCATCGCTCTCTACAACAGCGTCAATGAACTCTTCAAGATAGGTGTTTACTCCAAGGTTTATCACTTCATAGCCTCTTGCTTGCAAAGAGATATCTATTAGCCGATTTGCTACTACATGTATATCATTTCCCACTACGCCAGTCACTACTTTGTACATTTTTAGCCTAATTTATAATAATTGAATCCTCTGAACAAGCCAGCTGATTCTTTTTTATTTTGATATTCTAA